>NZ_JASKYR010000109.1:0-15858 GCF_041028215.1 Streptomyces flavofungini | reverse complement strand
CCTCGGCGTAGCGCTCGTAGCGTTCGTAGCGCTCGACGCGGCGGCGGTTGGCGCGGCGGAAGCGGCGGGCGACCAGGCGGGCCAGGCCGGCATGGTGGGCGCGGGCGATGCGGGCCTCGGGGCGGTAGCCGCGGCCGGTGAGGTGGCGCCGGAAGGCATCGCGGGCGGGGCCGATGAGGAGGTCGTCGGCGGCGCTCACGCCGCCGCCGATGACGAAGCAGGACGGGTCGAGGGCGGCGGCGAGGTTGGCGATGCCGACGCCGAGCCACTGGCCGATGTCCTGGAGCAGCTCCACGCACATCGCGTCGCCCTCGCGGGCCAGCTCGGTGATGAGGGGGCCGGTGATGTCGGGGACGTTGCCCTTGACGCGCTCGATGATCTCGTACGCGACCGGGGAGTCGGCGGCGGCGAGCTCGCGGGCCTCGCGGACGAGGGCGTTGCCGGAGCTGTACTGCTCCCAGCAGCCGCGGTTGCCGCATGGGCAGCGGTGGCCGCCGGGGACGACCTGCATATGCCCGAATTCGCCCGCGACGCCGAACTTGCCGCGCTTGACCTGGCCGTCCTCCAGGATCGCGCCGCCGATGCCGGTGCCGAGGGTGATCATGACCAGGTGGTCCTCGCCGCGGCCCGCGCCGAAGCGCCACTCCGCCCAGGCGGCGGTGTTCGCGTCGTTGTCCACCATGACGGGGACCGCGAGGCGGCCGGAGATGCGGTCGCGGAGCGGTTCGTTGCGCCAGGAGAGGTGGGGGGCGAACAGGACGCGGTTGCGGTCCGCGTCCACCCAGCCGGCTGCGCCGATGCCGACCGCGTGCACGTCGTGGCGGTCGGAGAGGTCGAGGACCAGCTCGATGATCGTGTCCTCGACGACGCGGGGGCTCTTCGACTTGTCCGGGGTCTCCGTGCGGAGGGTCTCCAGGATGTTGCCGTCGGGGTCGACGACGCCCGCCATCACCTTGGTGCCGCCGATGTCGATGCCGACGGTGTTGACGCGGGGCGCCGTCAGATGGGAGCGGCGTTCACGCGTGCCTACGGTCCGCAGGACGGTGGCTCGTGCGGAGCCGCGGTGCGCTAGGTCGCGGTAGGTGCTCATTGCGGCGATTCTGCCTCACGCTGTCGCTGTGCCGCACCGCGAGGTCCCGGTGGGCGCCCGACCTCCCTCGCCCTCGCCGTACTGGCCGGGGGCCTTCACCGTCCTCGCTGCCTGCGGGTGCCTCGTGGCTTGGCGCGCCGTTCCCCGCGTCTCCGGGCCGGGGGSCYYGCACCATCCTCGCTGCCTGCGGGTGCCTCGTGGCTTGGCGCGCCGTTCCCCGCGCCCCTGGGCCGGGGGGCCTTCACCATCCTCGCTGCCTGCGGGTGCCTCGTGGCTTGGCGCGCCGTTCCCCGCGCCCCTGGGCCGGGGGGCCTTCACCATCCTCGCTGCCTGCGGGTGCCTCGTGGCTTGGCGCGCCGTTCCCCGCGCCCCTGGGCCGGGGGGCCTTCACCATCCTCGCTGCCTGCGGGTGCCTCGTGGCTKRGCGYGCCGTKCCCCGCGYCCCTGRSCGGGGGTGGTGAGACCCCCAGGGGCGCGGGGAACTGCGCGGGCGACCCCCACCGGGGCCGCAGGCCGAAGGGGAGGCGAGGCGGGGCGCAGCGGGGTAGAAGCGTCGAGCCCTACGCTCGGGATTCCAGTTCGTGACGGAGGTCGTCCAGTTCGCTGCCGCCCGCCATCTGGCGGGTCAGCTCGTCCAGGGTGATCTCGTCGCGGGCGTAGCTCCCGGACATCGCGCCCCGCTTCAGGAGGACGAAGCGGTTGCCGACCAGGTACGCGTGGTGCGGGTTGTGGGTGATGAGGACCACCCCGAGGCCCGCGTCCCGCGCCGCGGCCACGTACTTCAGGACCACGCCCGACTGCTTCACGCCCAGCGCCGCGGTCGGCTCGTCCAGGACGAGGACCTTCGCGCCGAAGTAGACCGCGCGGGCGATCGCCACGCACTGCCGCTCACCACCGGAGAGCGTGCCGATCGGCTGGTCCACGTCCCGCAGGTCGATCCCCATGCGCAGCAGCTCCGCGTGGGTCGTCCGGCGCATCAGGTCGACGTCCATGCGCTTGAACGGACCGAAGCCCTTCGTCGGCTCCGAGCCGAGGAAGAAGTTCCGCCAGACCGGCATCAGGGGAACCACCGCGAGGTCCTGGTAGACCGTGGCGATGCCCCGGTCGAGTGCCTCGCGCGGCGAGCCGAGGCCCGCGTCCTCGCCCTCGACGCGGAAGTCACCCGCGTCATGCCGGTGAAGCCCCGCGATGATCTTGATCAGCGTGGACTTGCCCGCGCCGTTGTCGCCGAGCACGCAGGAGATCTCCCCCGCGTGGACCTCCAGGGAGACCCCCTCAAGGGCGCGGATGTTGCCGTAGTACTTGCTGACGTCGGCCAGCTCGACGAGCGGCGTGCGCTCCTCGGCCGGAGAAGTCCGGCCGGTGGCACCGGTCTCGCCGGGCCCGTCCGTCACGTCCGTCATTTCGTCGCCTCCGCCCGCTTGCGGACCCAGTGGTTGAGCAGCGTGGCCAGGAGCAGCATCACGCCGAGGAAGAACTTGAACCAGTCGGAATTCCACTCGGCGAACACGATGCCCTTGCTGACCATGCCGAAGATCAGCGCACCCACCGCCGCGCCGACCGCGGACCCGTACCCGCCGGTGATCAGACACCCGCCGATGACCGCCGCGACGATGTAGATCAGTTCGTTGCCGACACCCTCGCCGGACTGGACGGTGTCGTAGGACAGGAGCAGGTGCTGGCCGGAGATCCAGGCGCCGAAGGCGACGCCCATGTACAGGCCGATCTTGGTCGCCGCCACCGGGACGCCGACCGCGCGGGCCGCGTCCTCGCCGCCGCCGACCGCGAAGATCCAGTTGCCGACCCGGGTGCGGAGCAGGACCCAGGTGGCGACGGCGATCAGCGCCAGCCACCAGACAATGGTGATCTTGTAGTCGACGCCGCCGACGGTGACCGTGGAGGCGAAGACGGACCTGGCGGACTCGAAGCCCTCCATGTCGGCGATCGACTTCGTCGACACCGTGCCGCTGATCAGCTTGGTGAAGCCGAGGTTCATGCCGGTCAGCATCAGGAACGTACCCAGCGTGATGATGAAGCTCGGCGGGTCCGTACGGGTCAGCATCACGCCGTTGAAGACGCCGATGGCGAGGGTGACGAGCAGCGAGACGCCGACGCCCACCCAGACGTTCGCGGTCATCTGGTAGCTGAACATCGACGACACCAGCGCCGAGGTCGTCACCAGGACTCCGGCCGACAGGTCGAACTCGCCGCCGATCATGAGCAGCGCCACCGGCACCGCCATGATGCCGAGTGTGGAGGCCGCGTACAGGACCGTGGCGAGGCTGGTGGCCTGGAGGAAGCTGTCGGCGACGATCGAGAAGAAGATGAAGACGGCGATGGCGCCGACGACCGAGCCCAGCTCGGGGCGGCCCATGAGCTTCTTCAGCGGAGAGGTCTTCAGGAGGCGCTCGTCGCCCTTGGCCTCCGGGGCGGGCGCCGGGGCTGTCGCGGTCATCGGGTCCCTCGCTTCGCGTATTCCTCGAGCTCGCCGGCCTGGTCCTTGGTGACGATCTGCGGACCGGTGAGGACCGGCTTGCCGCCGCCGAGCACGTCGGCGTTGTACTTGTAGAGCCAGAGCAGGTCGACGGCCTGGTAGCCCTGGAGGTAGGGCTGCTGGTCGACGGCGAAGCCCAGGTCGCCGTTCTTGAGACCGGCGGCGACCTTCTCGTTCAGGTCGAAGGTGTCGACCTCCGTCCTGGTGCCCGCGCCCTCCCTGGCCTTGACCGCGGCGTCGGCGAAGGGCGCGCCCAGTGTGACGACCGCGTCGATCGACTTGTCGGTCTGGAGCTTCGCCTCGATGGAGGACTGCACGTCGGGCATGTTGGTGCCGGTCACGTACAGGTTCTGCATCTTGCCGTCGAAGGTCTTCCGCGCGCCGTCGCAGCGCTGCTCATGGCCGACGTTGCCCTGCTCGTGCAGGACGCACAGCGCCTTCTTCCTGCCGCGCTTGTTCAGCTCCTTGCCGACGGCCTCGCCCGCGATCGTCTCGTCCTGGCCGATGTGCGTGAGCGCCCCGAACTCCTTGGACTCGGCGGAGCCGGAGTTCACGGTGATCACCGGGATACCGGCCTTCTCCGCGCGCGCCAGGGCGCCCTTCATCGCGTCCGGCTTGGCCAGCGTGACGATGATCGCGTCGACCTTCTTGTCGATGTAGCTGTCCACGTACTGGGCCTGCTGCTGGGCCTCGTCGTCGTGGGCGTACAGGAACTTGATGTTGTCCTTGCGGGCCGCCTCCTTGGCGCCCTCCTGGACGATGTCCCAGAACGTGTCGCCGTCACCCGAGTGCGTCACCATGCCGAAGGTCCAGCGCGGCGTGGAGACCGCCGCCTTCCCCTGGGCCGTGGCCGCCTTGCGGGCGTCCTCGGCGCGCTTGCCGCCCGTGCTGCTGCATCCCACGAGGGACACTCCGAGCGCCGCCACCAGCACGGCGCCCACCGCGCGTACCCCTGTCTGAACCCTTGCCACGACGCCGTGCCCTTCTTGTTCTGCTCCTCGGTGCGGCCGGTCCTGATCCTCGGCCCCGGCCGCCCAAGTATCGACCACGCGGATCACGCGTGTGTTCATCGGGTACCGCGGGCCGTGTACTTCTCCAGCTTCGGCACGTCCTTCCCGGTGACGATGGCGGGTCCGGTGAGCACGGGCTTGCCGCCGCCGAGGACGTTGGCGTTGGTCTTGTAGAGCCACAGCTCGTCGACCGCGACATAGCCCTGGAGGTAGGGCTGCTGGTCGACGGCGAAGCCGACCTCCTTGGCCTTGAGCCGCTTGACGACCTCGGCGTTCAGGTCGAAGGTGTCGACCTCCGCCTTGCTGCCCGCGTCCTGTGCGGCCTTCACGGACAGCGCGGCGATCGGCGCGCCGAGGGTGACCACGGCGTCGATGTCCTTGGTGGCCTGGAGCTTCGCGCTGATGGAGGACTGGGCGGCGGGCGCGTTGGTGCCCTCCACGTTCAGGTTCTCCACCGATCCCCCGAAGGTCTTCTTCACCCCGGCGCAGCGCTGCTCAAGGGAGACGTTGCCCTGTTCGTGGATGACGCAGAGGACCTTCTTCCTGCCGCGCGTGTCGAGCTCGTCGCCGACGGCCTCGCCCGCCACGGACTCGTCCTGGCCGATGTGGCTCAGGGCGCCGAACCGCGCGGAGAACTCGCCGCCGGAGTTGATCGTGACGACCGGTATCCCGGCGGCCTTCGCCTTGCCGAGGACGGACTTCATCGCCTCGGGCTTGGCCAGGGTCACGATGATCCCGTCGACCTTCTTGTCCACGTACGACTGGACCAGCTCGGCCTGCCCCTTGGCCTCCTTGTCGTTGGCGTAGAGGAGGTCGGCGTTGTCCTTGCGGGCGGCCTGCTTGGCGCCGCTGCGGACGATGTCCCAGAAGGTGTCGCCCTCGCCGGAGTGGGTGATCATGGCGATCTTCAGACGGGGCGAGCTCACGCCCTTGGCGCCGCCCCCGTCGTCCCCGGAGCCGTCCTCGCCGCCCTTGCCGCCGGAGCCGCTGCACCCCGCGAGCGCGAGCACCGCGACGAGGGCCGCGGCCGTACGGGCTGTACGCATGGGACCACCTCTTCTCCCGGCCGCCCGAATGCGGCTGGGGGGAGTTCTAGCGGCGGGCCCACGGCAGCGTCAATGGCTTTGTCAGAACATTCTGACGAGTGTGAGCGGGTGTAGGGCCCCGCGGTGCCCCCGCACGGCGCTACGGCCGTACGAGGAGCTGGAACTCGAAGGAGTACCGCGAGGCCCGGTAGACGTGCGCCCCGAACTCGACCGCGCGCCCGGTGTCGTCGAAGGTCGTGCGCCGCATCGTGAGCAGCGGGGCCCCGACGGGCTCGGCCAGGCGCTCCGCCTCGTCCGCCGCCGCGGCGCGGGCGCCGACGGACTGGCGGGCGCTGTGCAGGGTGAGCCCCGCGGCGCGCATCAGGCGGTAGAGCCCGGTGGCCTCCAGGCGGGCGGATTCGAGGTCGAGGAGCCCGGCGGGGAGGTGGTTGGTCAGGAAGGCCATGGGCTCGCCGTGCGCCAGGCGCAGCCGCTCGACGCGGTGCGCCTCCTCCCCCTCGGCGATGCCGAGCGCGGCGGCGACCTCGGCGGACGCGGGCTCGACGGTGTTGCGCAGGACGCGGGTCTCGGGGCGCTGGCCCGCGGCCTCCAGGTCGTCGTAGAGGCTGCTGAGCTCCAGGGGACGCTTGACCTGGCTGTGCACCACCTGCGTACCGACGCCTCTGCGGCGTACGAGGAGTCCCTTGTCGACGAGGGACTGGATGGCCTGGCGGACGGTGGGCCGGGAGAGGCCGAGGCGTCCGGCGAGCTCGATCTCGTTGCCGAGGAGGCTGCCCGGGGTCAGGGCGCCGCGCTCGATCGCCGCCTCCAGTTGCTGGGCGAGCTGGAAGTAGAGCGGCACCGGGCTGCTGCGGTCGACGCCGAGCCCCAGGTCCAGGGCGGGGTCCTTGGCCCGCCGGTCCTGGCCGCCCTGCCCGTCCTGCTGGCCCTGCGCTGCTTTGGCGAGTGGTTTGGACACGGGGCGAGCGTAGCCCGAAGAGAAGATGACGGGAAGTTATGAGGTTCTGTTGTCCGGACAAATGATTGACACGGAGGGCGAGGCGCGGTGAGGGTGGGTCCATGCGCATCGGACTGATCGGAACCGGCCGTATCGGCACCTTCCACGCGGCGGCGCTGAGCCGCCACCCCGACGTCGGCTCGCTGGTGGTCGCCGACGCCGACCCGGTGCGGGCGGCCGACCTGGCGGCACGGACGGGCGCGGTGTCCGCACCCGAGGTCGAGGACGTGTTCCGCGTCGGCGTGGACGCCGTGGTGATCACCGCGGCGACCGCCGCGCACGCCGGTCTGATCGGCGCCGCCGCACGGGCCGGTCTTCCCGCGTTCTGCGAGAAGCCGATCGCGCTCGACCTGCCGGGCACGCTGGCCGCCCTCGCCGAGGTCGAGGCCGCGGGCACGGTGCTCCAGCTCGGTTTCCAGCGGCGCTTCGACGCGGGGTACGCCGCGGCGCGCGAGGCGGTGCGGGCGGGCACGCTCGGCCGTCTGCACACCGTGCGGGCCATCACCTCCGACCCGGCGCCGCCCCCGCCGGCCTATCTGCCGCTCTCCGGCGGCCTCTACCGCGACTGCCTCGTGCACGACTTCGACATCCTGCGGTGGGTGACCGGCCGCGAGGTCACCGAGGTGTACGCGACGGGATCGGACGCGGGCCCCGCGATGTTCCGCGAGGCGGGTGACGTCGACACGGCGGCGGCCCTGCTCACCCTCGACGACGGCACGCTCGCCACCGCGACGGCGACCCGCTGCAACGGCGCCGGTTACGACGTACGCATGGAACTGGCGGGCGAGAGCGACCAGTTGGCCGTCGGCCTGGACGACCGCACGCCCCTGACCTCGGCGGAACCGGCGGGTCCTGCCGCACCGGTCAAGCCCTGGCCCGGCTTCCTTGAGCGCTTCGCCCCCGCGTACGAGGCGGAGCTCGCCGCGTTCGTCGAGGTCGTACGGGGCGAGCGGCCGAACCCGTGCGACGGCCGCGAGGCGCTGCACGCACTGCGGATCGCCGAGGCGTGCGAACTCTCGCGGCGGGAGCGGCGGCCGGTCCGGATGGAGGAGATCCCCGTCGGCTGATGCACCGGCTGCTGATCCCCGGCCCCCGGAAGGTCAGGCGGTCAGGCGGTCAGGCGGTCAGGCGGTGGAGAGCACCGTCCCCTGCGCGATGGCGCACAGCGTCTCCGCTTCCTCGCCGCCCGCCTCGCCGACCGAGAACAGCTCGCAGCGCACCGTGGCCTGGCGCCGCCCCGTGTGCACCACGACCGCGCGGGCCAGCAGCTTCACACCGGTCGCCGGGCGGACGTACTGGATGGAGAAGCCGGACGTCAGCACGGCGGGGCCGAGTGTGGTGCCCGCGGCGAAGGTGATGGAGTTGTCGGCGGCGTAGGCGAGGACGCCGCCGTGCAGGAAGCCGTTCTGCTGCTGGAGTTCCTCGCGGACGCCGATCTCCAGGGTGGCCGCGCCCTCGCCGAAGCGGGTGATGCGCGCCCGGACGAGGCGGCTGAACGGCTGGGCGTCCAGGACCTTCCTTGCCATGGCGAGGTCGATGGGGTCGGGCGGCGTCTCGTCCGGTGTCTCGGTCATGCACGACTACTACCACCGCGGGTCCGGGCCCGTCCGGCGATCAGACGTCCTGGTCGAGCAGCCCCGCGTCATGCGCCAACAGGGCGATCTGCACCCGGTTGTTGAGGTCCAGCTTGGTCAGGATGCGGGAGACGTGCGCCTTCACGGTGGCCACGCTCAGGAAGAGCTGCGCCGCGATGTCCGCGTTCGAGCCGCCCCGGCCCACCGCCACGGCGACCTCCCGCTCCCGCTCGCCGAGACCGTCGAGCCTGGCCAGCGCGCGCCGTCTGCGGTCGAGCTGCGGATCGGCGCTCGTCACCTGGCTGATGAGCTGCCGCGTCACCGACGGCGAGAGCACCGGCTCGCCCGCGGCGACGGCGCGGACGGCCGCGACGATCTCCGTGGGGGCGGTGTCCTTCAGGACGAAGCCCGCCGCGCCCGCCCGCAGGGCGCGCAGCACCTGCTCGTCGGCGTGGAAGGTGGTCAGGACGATGACCTCGGGCGCGTCCGGTCGCCTGCGCAGCGCCTCCGTGGCGGTGAGGCCGTCCACCACGGGCATGCGGATGTCCATCAGGACGACGTCGGGGCGGAGTTCGCCGATGCGTGCGGCGACCTCGGCGCCGTCCCCCGCCTCCCCGACGATCTCGATGTCCTCCGCGCCGCCGAGCATGAAGGAGAGCCCGGCGCGCACCAGCGGATCGTCGTCGACGAGCAGCAGCCTGATCGGTTTCATGGCGCCCACGGTAGCCAGGCCTCCAGGCGGAACCCGCCGTCGGGTCCGGGGCCGTGGGAGAGCCTGCCGCCCGCCAGCGAGGCCCGTTCGGTGAGGCCGATCAGGCCCTGTCCCGAGCCGGGCACCCTGGGGACGTCGCCGGGCGGCGCCGGGTTGGTCACGCTCATGGTAAGGCCCTCGCCGGGCAGCCCCGCGACGCTGACGGTCACCTCGGCGCCGGGGGCGTGCTTGCGGGCGTTGGTCAGGGCCTCCTGGGCGATGCGGTACGCGGTGCGCCCGAGGGCCGCGGGTACGTCCCCGGGGTCGGTGACACGGCTGTCGAGGACGACCTTCATGCCCGCCTCGCGGCACTCGGCGACCAGCGCGCCGAGCGCGGCGAGCGTGGGCTGGGGCCGCCCGGAGGCGTCCGTGTCGCCGCCGCGCAGGACGCCGATCACCTGCCGCAGGTCCTGGAGGGCCTCGTGGGAGCTCTCCCGGATGACACCGGCCGCGCGGACGATCTCCGCGCGGGGCGCGTCGGGGCGGAATTCCAGGGCGCCCGCGTGCACGCTGAGCAAGGTGAGCCGGTGGGCGAGGACGTCGTGCATCTCGCGGGCGATGGCCTCACGGGCGAGGCGCTGGGCCTGTTCGGCGCGGAGCGCGGCCTCGTTCTCGGCGCGGACGGCCCGGTCCCGCAGGCTGAGCAGCAGCTCGCGGCGTGAGCGCACGAACATGCCCCAGCCGATGACGAGCGCGGTCAGCATCACGCCGAAGGCGATGGTGGCCAGGTAGGACATCGTGGCGTCGGGCCGCAGCCAGTACGTGAGGGGGATGACGGCGAGGGAGACCGCGCCGATCCATGCCACATACCGGAAGGGCCGGTGCACGGCGACGGTGAAGAGGGCGACGACCGCCGCGCCGCCCGCCGTGTCGGAGGCCACCGAGACCGGCACCATGGCGATGGCGAGGCCGACGGGCCAGCGTCTGCGCAGCCAGACGGCGGCGCAGGCGAGCGCGCCGAGCACCTGGTCGAACTCGGCGTAGCCGGGTGAGATGTGCGGGTTCCTGCCGACCGCGTCGGCGCCGACCATGCCGATGAGGACGGCGGCCAGGAAACAGGCGAAGTCGACGATCCAGTCGCGCACGGTCCGCCGCGCCCTGCCTCCGGCACGGCCCGGGTCGAACTCCCTGGCGATCGAGGAAGGCAGCGTCCACGGACTTCTGGCCAGGGGCTGGGGTTCGGCCACGGGCTCGGATCGCCGCGGAGGTTCGGTGCCGCTCATGGTCGGCAAATCTACGCACCGGAGACCGCCCGCGGCGGCCCCCGCGCGTGATCGTCCACCAAAGTCACCCGGCCCGCGACTTTCGGACCGGCGTCCGGGGTGAGACCTCGCCCCGCGGCGGATGTGAGCGAAGAAGCCACGGGGCGAGCATCACAGGATGAAGCGGATTCTTGAGTTCCTTGGTGTTGTCCTGCTGATCCAGGGCGGGGCGGGCCTGGTGCACGAGCTGACCGGCCGGCTCGACGGCTGGGGCCTGATGGCACGCCTGGGGTTCGTGGACGGCCACGAGATCTACGCGAGCGTCGCGCTGATCGTGCTCGGCTGCGCGCTGTTCGCCGTCGCGGAGAGCCGCGCCCCCCGCTGAGCCGGGTCGCGCCGCCCGCTGAACGAGGCTTCAGCAGCCGTGGTCGACCAGGTCGAACGAGGCGTAGTGGTCGGCGGTGTAGTAGTCCTCCTGGCTCTTCTCACCGGTGACGATGCGGCGGGCACCGCGGTCGTCCGAGCCCGGCGTGATCACCGTGTACTCGTGGTAGTAGCCGGAGCTCTGCCGCGGCAGCTCGCCCTCGCGGTTCTGGAAGACGGTGCCGTCCTGCGGGAACGGGTAGGGGCCGCCCGCCTCGATCAGGTCGAGGGTGTCGTGCGCCTGGGAGGGCAGCGCGGAGAGGCAGACCTTGCCGACCGCGGTGACGGAGTGGGTGACCGGGGCGGCGGGCGCCGCGCCCGCGGTGGCCGCGACGGGGCCGCCGATGAGCAGGGCGGCGGCGAGGGCGGATGCGCCGAGGATTCGTGGGGGGATTCGCATGGGCTCAGTGTGACGCGCGTAGAGGTTGGCGTGTCAACGTCAAGTACGCGAAATTCTCCGGTAGTTCACCGATCTTCACCACTTTCCCCACCGGGCCGGTACCGGGCCAGCACCGGGCCAGTTAGGCGTCCGTTTACCGCCAGTCCCACACCCTCGGAACGTCTTTCATTGAACACGCAAGGACCTGAAGAAGCGTAGATAGATGGAAGAGGTTGGACATGTCTACTCTCACCGGCACTCTCACCGGCAGGACCGCCCTGGTCACCGGCGGCAGCCGCGGCATGGGGGCGGCGATCGCGCTGCGCCTCGCCCGGGAGGGCGCGGACGTGGCGATCACTTACGTACAGGGGGAGGCGGCGGCCCGCGAGGTGGTGGCGAAGATCGAGGCCATGGGGCAGCGCGCCTTCGCCATCAAGGCGGACGCGGCGGACGCCGGGGACGCGGCGGGCGCGGTGGACCGCGCGGCCGACGACCTGGGCGGTCTGGACATCCTGGTGAACAACGCGGGGATCGGCGTGCTCGGCCCCCTCGCCGGTCTCTCCCTCGCGGACATCGACCGCGTGCTCGCGGTCAATGTACGGGGGGTCTTCCTGGCCTCGCAGACGGCCGCCGCCCGGCTCCGCGACGGCGGCCGGATCATCACCGTCGGAAGCTGCATGGCCCAGCGCGTCCCGGGCCCCGGCGGCACGCTCTACGCGACCAGCAAGGCCGCGCTGATCGGCCTCAACAAGGCGCTGGCACGGGAGTTGGGCGGACGCCGGATCACCGCGAACCTGATCCAGCCGGGTCCCGTCGACACCGACATGAACCCGGCGGACGGCCCCTTCGCCGAGGGCCAGAGCGCCCTGACGGCCCTCGGCCGCTTCGGCTCCGCCGACGAGGTGGCCTCCCTGGTCGGCTATCTCGCCGGGGACGACGCCGCGTACGTCACCGGCACCGAGCTCTCGGTCGACGGCGGGCACGCCGCCTGACGCGCGCGGGACATGGGTGCGGGGCGCACCGGGGCTGTCCACCCGGTGCGCCCCACGTATGGGGGGCGGATCAGCCGCCCAGCTCCTGGTGACGGGCGGCCAGCCTGGCGGCGCCGTCCTCGGTCAGCGAACCGAACAGGCGCAGCCGGGAGATGCCGCCGTCCGGGAAGATGTCGACGCGCACATGCGTGCCGACGACCGGCGCGTCCAGGACGAAGCGGTGGTTGGTGTCGGGCTGGAGGCGCGTGCGCGGCAGGGCCTCGGCCCACTCCCCCGACTCGCCGTCGCGCACCGAGAGTGCGGCCCAGCCCGCCGAGTTGCCCTTGAGGTAGGCGGTGTCGATCTCGACGACCCGGATCTCGGCCTGCTGGACGAGCCGGTAGCGGATCCAGTCGTTGCCGGTGTCACGGCGGCGGCGGGTCTCCCAGCCGTCGTCCATCTTGCGGGAGCGGCCCGGCTGGATGGTGTTGGTGGCCGGGGAGTAGAAGCGGTCGGAGGCGTCCTCGACCTGGCCGCCGTTCTCCAGGGCGACGACGTCGAACGTGCCGAGCGCGGCGAGCCACGCGGGGTCGGCGACGACCTCGCCGTAGACGCGGAGGCGCGCGATGCCGCCGTCGGGGTGCTGGTTGACGCGCAGGTGCGTGAAGCGCTGCTCGACGTCGACGGCGAAGCCGTTGGCGGCGTGCCCGCCGACCGGCGTACGCGGGACGAGCGTCGTCCACTTCACGTCGTCGGCGCAGAGCTCCTCGGGCGTCGGCGAGCCGTCGACGCTGGTGCCCTCCACGGAGACGGCCTGCGGGTAGTTGCCGCGGAAGTGGGCCGTGTCGATGACGATGCCGCGTACGACACCGGGCGCGCCGAGCCGTACGAGCGCCCAGTCGTGGTCGTCCTCGGCCGGCCACGGGTGCTCGCCCGAGACACCGCGCCTGCGGCGGGTCTCCCAGCCGTCCATGACCTTGCCCTTGTGGCCGAAGTGCTCGGGGTCGAACACCGCGGGGTGGGCGAGGAGCAGGTTCTCGCGCATCGCGAAGAACTCATCGTTGGCGGCGATCACACCGGCGCCGAGCTGCCGGTCGGCGAGGTTGGCGTACTGGGTGAAGGGGAAGTCGGCCGTACGGTAGTCGGCGTAGGGCTCGCCGCCGCCGTAGGGGCTGGCGTCGCCGGTGAACGAAGGTATCGCCGTCACTTGTCAGTTCTTCCTTTCCAGAAGTCGGCCCGCGGGTTCGCTGAACTCGCCGCCGTGCAGGATGCGTTCGCCGCGCAGCCAGGTGGACTTCACGACGCCGCTCAGGGTCTTGCCCGCGTACGCCGTGACTCGGTTCCGGTGCTGGAGCTCCGCGGGGTCCACGGTGAAGGTCTCGTCGGGCGCGAGGACCGCGAAGTCGGCGTCGCGGCCGGCCTCGATGGCGCCCTTCTGGCCGAGTCCGACCAGTTCCGCGGTACGGGTGGACATCCACCGCACCACGTCGTCGAGGGTGTGACCGCGCTTCCTCGCCTCGGTCCAGACGGCGGGCAGGCTGAGCTGGAGACCGGAGATGCCGCCCCAGGCGGTCGCGAAGTCGTCGGTCTTCAGATCGGCCGTGGAGGGCGAGTGGTCGGTGACGACGCAGTCGATCGTCCCCTCGGCCAGCGCGGCCCAGAGCAGGTCCTGGTTGCCCGCCTCACGGATGGGCGGGCAGCACTTGAACTCGCTCGCCCCGTCGGGGACCTCCTCGGCGGTCAGGGTGAGGTAGTGCGGGCAGGTCTCGACGGTCAGCCTGACGCCTTCGCGCCTGGCGGCGGCGATCAGCGGCAGCGCGTCGGAGGAGGACAGGTGCAGCACGTGGACGCGCGCGCCGAGCCGCTTGGCGACGGCGATGAGGCCCTCGATGGCGGTGTCCTCGGAGATCCGGGGCCGGGTCTGAAGGTAGTCCGCGTACTTGGGTCCGCTCTTGTGCGGGGCGGCGTCCAGCTCGTGGGGGTCCTCGGCGTGCACGATGAGGAGGCCGCCGAACCCGGCGATCTCGGCCATGGAGGCGGTGAGCTGGTCCTGGTTCAGCTCGGGGAACTCATCGACGCCGGAGGGCGAGAGGAAGCACTTGAAGCCGTAGACGCCCGCGTCGTGCAGCGGCTTGAGGTCCTGCACGTTGTCGGGCAGGGCGCCGCCCCAGAACCCGACGTCGATGTGGGCCTTGGCGCGGGCGACCTCCTGCTTGGTCCGCAGGTTGTCGACCGTCGTGGTCGGCGGCAGGGAGTTCAGGGGCATGTCGACGAGCGTGGTGATGCCGCCGGCGGCCGCGGCGCGGGTGGCGGTCCAGAAGCCCTCCCACTCCGTGCGGCCCGGGTCGTTCACATGGACGTGCGTGTCGACCAGGCCGGGCAGCAGGACGTCGTCGCCGAAGTCCTCGACGCGCGCGCCGTCCGGTACGGCGGCGTCGTACGCGGCGACGGCCACGATCTTTCCGCCGGACACGGTGACCGAGGCGGCCCGGGTCCCCTCCGGGGTGACGACGCGTGTGGAGC
This sequence comes from Streptomyces flavofungini, assembly GCF_041028215.1. GTDB lineage: Bacteria > Actinomycetota > Actinomycetes > Streptomycetales > Streptomycetaceae > Streptomyces > Streptomyces flavofungini_B. The sequence continues at coordinate 1,398 of NZ_JASKYR010000109.1, read as the reverse complement.
GCAGCACCAGCTCCGCCCCGCCGCCTCCGGCACTCGTGACGACGTCCACGTCTGGCTCGGACACCCGCGTCCCCTCTCTGCTGTCTTTTCTCTGCTGTCTTTACGTTGTGTCTCTTCTGTTCCGCTACACAGACCTTTTGTTTCCGCTTAACGGAATTCAACGTTCTGTTGAAGAAGTTTTCACGCTCGATCTTCCGGCGTCAAGAGTGGGCTTGAGCACGTGGGGCGCCGCCAGACCCGGTCGAGGGTCGCACTAGACGTTTCCACAAGGTGGAATTATGATTCCGCCTATCAGAACGTAGCTACGCACAAGCGCGGCGCCGGTAGTCCCCTGGACAACCCCATGGAGACACGGACAAAGACGACCTGACCGGCGGTGACGCCACGACGCGCCAGAGCCCTGGCGGGGAACCGCCCGGTAGGCTGCTTCCTTGCCCGCCAGCACCGAAAGGAACGCGCCGTGCCGACGTCAAGCGCCAACGACGCCCTTGCTGAAGTCGCCGCCTCAAAGCCTCCCGCCGCGAGCGGTGGCGTCCAGTCCCTCGAGCGCGCCTTCGATCTGCTTGAGCGGATGGCCGACGCCGGGGGCGAGGTCGGTCTCAGCGAGCTCTCCGCGAGCAGCGGGCTTCCGCTGCCGACCATCCACCGCCTCATGCGCACGCTGGTCGCCTGCGGTTACGTACGCCAGCAGGCCAACCGCCGCTACTCCCTCGGCCCGCGCCTGATCCGCCTCGGCGAGTCCGCGTCCCGGCTGCTCGGCACCTGGGCCCGGCCCTACCTCGCCCGGCTGGTCGAGGAGACCGGCGAGACGGCGAACATGGCGCTGCTCGACGGCGACGAGATCGTGTACGTGGCGCAGGTGCCGTCCAAGCACTCCATGCGGATGTTCACCGAGGTCGGGCGGCGGGTCCTGCCGCACTCCACGGGCGTCGGCAAGGCGCTCCTCGCCCACACGCCTCCCGAGGAGGTACGGGCGCTGCTCGCGCGCACCGGGATGCCCGCGGCCACGGAGAAGACGATCACTACGCCGCAGGGGTTCCTCGACGCGCTCGAAGAGGTCCGGCGGGCCGGGTACGCGGTCGACGACAACGAGCAGGAGATCGGTGTGCGGTGCCTCGCGGTGCCGGTCCCGAACTCGCCGACGGCGGCGGCCATTTCGATCTCGGGGCCCGCGGGGCGGGTCACGGAGGCGGCCACGGACAAGATCGTGCCGGTGTTGCAGCAGGTGGCTGTTGAGCTTTCGGCGGTCCTCACGACTACTGGCTCCTGAGCCTCGACCGTCCATACCGTCCCGCTGCTCTGCGGCGGGTGGCCCCTGTCCCCCCCCCCGGGGCTCCGCCCCCGGCGGCGGGCCCCGAGCCCGGCCATCACGGGCCCGCCGCAGGGGGCGGAGCCCCG
>NZ_JASKYR010001089.1:0-1873 GCF_041028215.1 Streptomyces flavofungini | reverse complement strand
TAGACTTTGGCGCGCCGCGGTCAAGATTGGATTCCGGCCAAGCGGCGCGCGGCGGCGGGCGGGGCGCCGGACGGGGCGGTGGGGCGCGGGCTCAGGTGCCGTGGGCGAGGATCCAGGCCAGGACCGTGAGCCCCAGCATCGCCGGTACGCCGACGAGGAGGGACAGCAGCGGCAGCCACCCGATGAGGCCCTCGAGGACCCTGCGGCCGGGACGGAGACGGCCGTGTTCGCGCGTCAGGTCAGCGCTCAGGCCGAGACGTTCGGCGGCGCGGTGGGAGACGACCACCCCGGCACCGGCCGGACGGTTCAGCAGGGCCCGCCGGACCGTGGCGTCCACCGTGTCCCCGCCGCCCCGCACCAGGTGCACGATGAGCCGCACTCCGTGCGCGTCGGTCAGGACCAGCCGGTCGTCCAGCCGGGGTCCCGGCACCTCGACGCGGCCGACCTTGGTCAGCCGGGCGAGGTCGACCGTGCGCCGCCCGGTGAGGGTGCGCGCCGAGAGCAGTCCGCCGTCGAGCGGGCGCGCGTGCCAGCTCAGATGGCCGTAGAACGCCACCAGCACGCTGATGAGCAGCGAGGCCAGGTTGAGGAAGAGGAACCCTTCGGCCTCCTGCCCGGCCCGCACCAGGAGCACCGGCACGGCGAAGGCGAGGGGCGGCGTCAGCAGGGCGACGGCGTCGACGGTCCGTGCGGCGGCCCGCCCCTGTCCGGGCGATGCCGTGACGGCCGTGGCGGGAGCGGTGGCGCCGGGGCGCGGGGTGGTGGTCACGGCGGCGACGCTATCCCGTGGCCCGGGTCCGCTCGGCGCCGGACATGCCTCGGGCGGCGCCCGGACGCCCCTCGCGGGAGGGTCCGGACGCCGCCCGACGTGCGGTTCAGCCGTTGAAGTGGTCCGGGTCGGGACCCTGCCGCTCATCACGGTTCAGCGCGGAGATCTCACCCATGTCACCCGTGCCGAGCTCGAAGTCGAAGAGGTCGAAGTTCTCCTCGATGCGCTTCCGGGTCCCCGACTTGGGGAAGACGATGTCGCCGCGCTGGAGGTGCCACCGCAGGGTCACCTGGGCGGGCGTCTTCCCGTGCCGCTCCGCGATCCGCTTGATGACCGGGTCGTCGAGGACCTTGCCGCGCGCGATGGGCGACCAGGCCTCCGTGGCGATGTCGTGCTCGGCGCCGAAGGCCCGGACGTCGTCCTGGGTCAGATAGGGGTGCACCTCGATCTGGTTGACCGCCGGGACCACGTCGCCGCCTTCGAGCAGCCGTCGCAGATGGTGGGGCTGGAAGTTGGAGACCCCGATGGCCTTGGCCCGGCCGGAGCGGTAGATCTCCTCCATGGCCTGCCAGGTCTCCACGAAGTCGCCCTTGCCGGGCAGCGGCCAGTGGATGAGGTAGAGGTCCAGGTGGTCGAGGCCCAACTCGTCCATGGTGCGGTCGAACGCCCGGAGGGCGTCGTCGTGGGCATGGGCGTCGTTGTTCAGCTTGCTGGTCACGAAGACGTCGGCGCGGTCGAGACCGGAGTCGCGCACCGCCTGGCCGACCTCCTTCTCGTTGCCGTACATCGCCGCCGTGTCGATGTGCCGGTAACCGGTCTCCAGCGCGGCCAGCGTCGTCTCGCGGGTCTCCTCCGGCGGGATCTTGTACGTCCCGAAGCCGAGCTGCGGAATCCGTACGGCGTTGTTGAGGGTGAGGGCGGGTACGTCGGTCATGGCTGTGACTCCAGGTATGACGGGGTCTGGTTCCGGTGGGTGGCCCGGCGTCGGTCTCTCGTATGRCGGGTGGGTGGGCCCCCCCCCCCCCCCCCCCCCCCCCCCCCCCCCCCCCCCCCCCCCCCCCCCGCCGGTAACCGGTCTCCAGCGCGGCCAGCGTCGTCTCCCGG
>NZ_JASKYR010001088.1:0-1918 GCF_041028215.1 Streptomyces flavofungini | reverse complement strand
GGCACAGGAGGGGCGAGACGAGAAGGAGCGGTGTCCGGGGGTGGCCCTCGCGGACGGTGTCGAGGAAGCCGTGGACCGCGGGGCCGAAGGCGCGCAGCCGCATCAGGTCCAGGTTGACGATGTTGATGCCGATCTTGACGCTGATCAGGTCGGCCGGGGTGTCGCGCATCGCGCGCGCGGTGAACGGGTCGAGCAGGGCGCTGCCGCTCAGACCGAGGTTGAGCAGGTCCACCCCGCCGAGGGCGGCGGCCACCGCGGGCCAGGTCGTGGTGCGGCTCGCGGCCTGCGCACCCTGGCTGATGGAGCTGCCGTGGTGCAGCCACGCCCCGGTCGAACCAGTCACCGGCGGGACCGGTTCGACCGGGGCGTCGGAGCGCAGCGACACCAGTTCGGTGATCTCGTTGTGCGGCAGCCAGATCTGGACCTCCTTCGCGCCGGGCGGGAGGTGCGCGAAGCGGACGGTGCCGACGGGGCCCGGCCGCGTCCGCGTGGTGCCGGTCGCCAGGTCCATCAGGAGGACTCGGCCGCCGCTCGCACTGGCCCGGCCTGCCGGGACGCCGTCGACCAGCAGGTCGTACACCCCGTCCGGGTCGGCCCCCGCTCCCTCGTACGCCATCCTGGTGCGCAGCACCTCCAGTTCGAGCACCGTGGCCGTTCGGTGTTCCGGGTGCGGGCGCGCACGGGCAGCCGGTGCGGCAGGACCCCGTGCGCGGTGTGCTCCAGGTCGAGCGCACCACGCAGCAGGCCGTCGGCGAGGGCCGGGGTGAACGCCATGGTCGTGGTCATGGTCCCAGCCTGCCCCGGCCGGCGGGCCCGGCTACAGCTTGATCCACTCCTTTGCCGTCGTCACCCGGTCGAGCACCTCGGGGAGGGGCTCCACGCCGAGTCCGGGCCCTGTGGGCACGTCGAGATGGCCGTCCGCGAGCTCGAACGGCTCGGTCACGTCGGTGGCGAAGTAGCGGCTGGACCCGGAGGTGTCGCCGGGCAGGGTGAAGCCGGGCAGCGCGGCGAGGGCGACGTTGGCGGCGCGGCCGAGGCCGGTCTCCAGCATGCCGCCGCACCAGACGGGGACGCCGTGGGCCACGCACACGTCGTGGATGGCCTTGGCCTCCAGATAGCCGCCGACCCGGCCGGGCTTGACGTTGATGACGGAGGCGGCGCCGAGCGTGATCGCCGCTGCCGCGTCCTCGGCGGACTCGATCGACTCGTCCAGGCAGACCGGTGTGCGCAGCCGCTTCGCGAGCGCGGCGTGCTGGACGAGGTCGTCGTCGGCCAGCGGCTGCTCGATGAGGAGCAGGTCGAAGTCGTCCAGCTTGGCGAGCTGCCGGGTGTCGGCCAGGGTGTAGGCGGCGTTGGCGTCCACCTGGAGCAGCAGGGCGTCGCCGAACCGCTCGCGCACCGCGCGGACCGGCGCCACGTCCCAGCCCGGCTCTATCTTGAGCTTGACGCGGACGTACCCCTCGTCGATGAATCCGCCGACGGCGTCCAGGAGTTGGGGGACGGAGTCCATGATGCCGACCGAGACACCGCACGGCACCCGCTCGCGTTCGGCGCCGAGGTAGGTGCCGAAAGACTCGCCCGTGGTCCGCAACCGCGCGTCGAGGACGGCCGTCTCCAGGGCGGCCTTGGCCATCTTGTGCCCCTTGAAGGGCTTCAGCGCGCGCTTGACGGCGTGCGCGTCCGCCTCGGCGGGCAGCGCCGGGATGAGGAAGCGGCGCAGCACGTCGGCCGCTCCGTCGACGTACTCGGAGCAGTAGCGCGGCTCCGACATGGCCACGCACTCGCCCCAGCCCTCGCTGTCGGGCGTGACCACGCGGACGAGCAGGACGTCGCGCGCGGTCTCCACGCCGAAGGAGGTACGGAACGGCGCCCGCAKGGGCATCGCGATCCGGCGCAGTTCSATYCCGGTGATCTTCAT
>NZ_JASKYR010001087.1:0-2163 GCF_041028215.1 Streptomyces flavofungini | reverse complement strand
CCTCCCCACTCGGAACGCCCCGCTCCTGACCCACGGGAAGGCCCCGCTGGTCACCGCATGCGCGTGGCCCACTCCTGCACCTTCTCGATGCGCTGCCGGAGCTGCCCCGCCGTGGCCTCCGCGCTCGGCGGCCCTCCGCAGGTGCGCCGCAGCTCCGTGTGGATGACGCCGTGCGGCTTCCCGCTCTGGTGTACGTACGCGCCCACCATCGTGTTCAGCTGCTTGCGCAGTCCGAGCAGTTCCTTGTGGGAGACGACCGGGCGCCGCTCGGCGGGCAGTTCGAGGAGGTCGGCCTCCTCGTCGGGCCGCTTCTTGCTGTGGGCGATCTGCCGGGCCTGCCGCTTCTGGAGCAGCATCTGCACCTGGTCGGGTTCGAGGAGCCCGGGAATGCCGAGGTAGTCCTGCTCCTCCTCGCTGCCGGGGTGCGCCTGCATGCCGAACTCGGCGCCGTCGAAGAGCACCCGGTCGAAGACGGCCTCGGACTCCAGCGCCTCGAAGGAGAACTGCTCCTGCTCGCCGGTGTCCTCGTCCTGCTCCTTGTTCGCCTCGTCCATCTCCGCCTCGGACTCGGCGTAGGGGTCCTCCTCCCCCTCCTTCTTCGGCTTGTCGAGGGCGTGGTCGCGCTCGACCTCCATCTCGTTGGCGAAGGTGAGGAGGTCGGGGACGGTCGGCAGGAAGACGGACGCGGTCTCGCCGCGCCGCCTGGAGCGCACGAAGCGGCCGACGGCCTGCGCGAAGAAGAGCGGCGTGGAGATCGTGGTGGCGTACACGCCGACGGCGAGGCGGGGCACGTCGACGCCCTCGGATACCATGCGGACCGCGACCATCCACCGGTCGGTGCCCTCGCTGAAGTCGTCGATGCGCTGGGAGGCGCCCGCGTCGTCGGAGAGGACGACGGTCGCCTTCGTACCGGTGATCTCCCGGATCAGCTTGGCGTAGGCGCGCGCGGAGTCCTGGTCGGAGGCGATGACGAGGCCGCCCGCGTCGGGGATGGCCTTCCTGACCTCGGTGAGCCGCTTGTCGGCGGCCTTGAGGACGTTCGGCATCCACTCGCCGCGGGCGTCGAGCGCGGTGCGCCAGGCCTGGCTGACGGCGTCCTTGGTCATCGGCTCGCCGAGCCGCGCGGCGATCTCGTCACCGGCCTTGGTGCGCCAGCGCATGTTCCCGGAGTACGACAGGAAGATGACGGGCCGCACGACGCCGTCGCCGAGGGCGCTGCCGTAGCCGTAGGTGTAGTCGGCCGAGGAGCGCCGGATGCCGTCGTTGCCCTCCTCGTACGTGACGAAGGGAATGGGGTTGGTGTCGGACCGGAACGGCGTACCGGTCAGCGCGAGGCGCCGGGTGGCGGGCTCGAACGCCTCCAGGCAGGCCTCGCCCCACGACTTGCTGTCGCCCGCGTGGTGGATCTCGTCGAGGATGACGAGCGTCTTGCGCTGCTCGGATCGGTTGCGGTGCAGCATCGGGCGGACGCCGACACCGGCGTAGGTGACGGCGACGCCGTGGTACTCCTTGCTGAGCGGGCCCGCGCTGTACTCCGGGTCCAGCTTGATCCCTATACGGGCGGCGGCCTCCGCCCACTGCTTCTTCAGGTGCTCGGTGGGGGCGACCACGGTGACCTGCTGCACGACGTGGTGGTGCAGGAGCCAGGACGCGAGGGTGAGCGCGAACGTCGTCTTGCCGGCGCCGGGGGTGGCGACGGCGAGGAAGTCTCGCGGCTGCTCCTGGAGGTACCGCTCCATCGCCCCCTGCTGCCAGGCACGCAGCTTGTTGGCGGTGCCCCAGGGGGCGCGGCCGGGGAAGGCGGGCGAGAGGTGGTGGGAGGAGTTGGCGGCGGCGCTGGTGGTAGTCACGGTCTCCGGGTTTTGACTGCTCGGGTACGTACGACAACCGGGCCACCCTACCGGTGCGGAGTTGACCCCCGACCGTCCCGACGACGTACGCACCGCGGGGTGCGACAGGCATCACACGGCYTCTGGCCAGGGGCCCGCGGGACTGCGCCGACCAGCCCGGGCTTGACTGCTCGGGTACGTACGACAACCGGGCCACCCTACCGGTGCGGAGTTGACCCCCGACCGTCCCGACGACGTACGCACCGCGGGGTGCGACAGGCGTCACACGGCTCGTGTCCTGGAGGCCTTGCGTCCGCCCCGACCAGCCCGGGCG
>NZ_JASKYR010001086.1:0-2635 GCF_041028215.1 Streptomyces flavofungini | reverse complement strand
GTGCACGCGGTCCTGCCGTCGTTGTTGACGGCGACCGACTTGAGGACCGCGTGCACCCGGTCGCCGTCCGCCTCGGCCGCCGCGAGCGGCTTGAGCAGGAGGACACCGGCGCCCTCGGCGGGTGTGAAGCCGCGCGCCCGCCGGTCGAAGACGTGGAACTCCGTGCCGGTGTTGAGCAGCCCCCGGCTGTCGAACAGACGGTGTCCGCCCGCGTCGGGGAGCAGCGAGATCCCGGCCACCACGGCCGCCTCGACGTCGCCGGAGCGCAGGGCCTGGGCGGCGTGGTGCAGGGCCACGAGCGCGGAGGAGCAGGCGGTGTCCACGACCGTGCTGGGGCCGCGCAGGTCGAAGTAGTGCGAGAGGTTGGCGGCCAGGTAGTTCTGGCCGACGGCGACCACGGGGTTGCGGCTGCGGCCGAGCGTGGCCTCGTCCGGGTCGTGCCGGGTGCGGCCGCCCACGTACACGCCGATGTCGCGCCCCTTCACCGCGTCGGGGGCGTACCCCGCGTCGCAGAACGCGAACAGCGTCTCCTCCAGGAGCAGCAGCGCCTGCGGGTCCATCGCGGCGGCGTCGGCGTCGGAGAGGTGGAAGTACCCGGGGTCGAACCCGTCGAGGTCGAGCAGCCCGGCGGTGTAGCCGGTCGCGTTCCCCCAACGGCTCGCGGGCACCGGGGCGATGGCGGAACGCCCCTCGCTGAGCAGCCGCCAGTAGGCGTCGAGGTCCGGGGCGCCGGGGAAGCGGCCGGACATCCCGACGACGGCGATGTCGTACGGGGTGTCGGCGGGTGCCTCCTGACGTGCGGCGGGCACGGGCACGGCCGCGGTGACCGAGGACGCGGCCGGGATGGTCGGGGTGGCCAGGGGCTCGGTCGCCCGTGCGGTGCCGCCGAACGCCGCCGTGAGGGCCTGGCCGTGGTGGTCCGTGAGCCAGCCGACGAAGGACTCCACGGTCGGGTGGTCCACGAGGACCGAGGGGTCGAGGTCGGCGTCCAGTTCGGCGCCGACCGTGCGCAGGAGCTGCACCATCATGATCGAGTCGGTGCCGTAGTCGGAGATCGGCACGTCGGCGGCGAGGCGCGAACGGTCGAAGCCCAGCTCCTGGGCGAGCAGGCCGAGCAGCCAGGCCGTGACCCGGTCGGCGACGCCCGTACCGCTCTGAACGAGTGTCCCGCCGCCCCCGGCGGACCCGGCGGACCCGGCCAGAGCCGCCGGAGCCCGCGTCCGCCCGGCCGACGGCGCCCGCTCCGCGCGCAGCGCGTCCGGCGTCCACTCCGGTGCGACGATCGCGGGCAGGACGACCGGCCCCGCCCCCGTGGACAGCACATGGTCGAGCAGCCGGAGCCCCTCCGCCTCGGAGAGGTCGCCGAGGCCGGTCGCCTGGTATCCGGGTCCCGGCCGCTCGCTGCCCATGCCGACGCCGCGCCAGCTCGGCCAGGCCACGCTCACCACGGGCAGCCCGTGCGGCGCGCGGCGGGCGACGGCGTCCAGATGGGCGTTGGCCATCGCGTAGTCGCTCTGCCCCACCGCCGCCGCGGGGACCGTCGAGGCGACGGAGGAGAACAGCACGCAGAACCGCAGCGGATCACCGGCCAGCGCGTCCACCAGGGCGTCGAGCCCGGCCGTCTTGGGCGCGAGCACCGCGCGCACGGCGTCGACGGGCTTCTTGACGAAGGCGAGGTGGTCCCGGTCCACCAGCCCGGCGGCGTGCAGCACACCGCCGATCGGCCCGAGCTCGGCGCGGATCGCGTCGAGGGCCGTGCGGACGGCGGCGGCGTCCTCGCCCAGGGGCAGCGAGAGGACCTTCAGCCTGACCCCGTCGCGCTCCAGGGCGCGCAGCCCGTCGAGCTTGCGGCCGAGCGCCGTGTCCGTGCCGTACCGGTCCCACTCCGCGCGCGGCGGCAGCTGCTCGCGCCCGGTGAGGACGAGGGTCCGCGCACCCCACTCCGCGACCGCGTGCCGGGCGAGCGCGAGGCCGATGCCGCGGGTGCCGCCGGTGATGAGCAGCGGCTCGCCCGCGGGGAAGCGGACCGGCGCTCCCGTGGCGGCGGGCAGCGCTTCCAGGACGGCCCGGTGCCGGATGCCCTGCCGGTGGGTGACCTCGACGTCCGCGCCGCCGTCGGCCAGTTCCCGCGCCACGAGGTCCGGCAGCTCCGGATCGGCGGGGTCGGCCTCCAGGTAGCGGGAGCGCACGCGCCCGTACTCGCTCTGGAGCATCCGGTAGAGACCGGCGCGGGCATCGCCCCTGCCGACGCCGAGCAGCAGCGCCTCGCGTCCGGTCATGCGCTGGAGCACCGGCAGCCAGTCGGCGAGGCCGGTGCCGCCGAGGTCGACCAGCGCGTCGAAGCGGTCGTGCAGCTCCGCGGCGGTGGCGATCAGCTCACCGCCGGGCAGCGCGTCGGCGAGCCGCGCCGCGTCCTGTCCCGCCCCGATGACGGCCACGGAGGACGGCCGGTGACCGGGGAGGGCGGGAGCGGGCTCCCACCGCCGCGCCCGCGCCCACCTCGGCGACGCGGACCGTGGCCGCCGGGTCCTCTGCGACACGTGCGCCGATCGCCGCGGCGGTCACCTCGGCCACCACGTCGTTGATGCGCTCGTCAACGGCGTTGCCCTGGTAGACCGCGGTCAGCTTGGCCATG
>NZ_JASKYR010001085.1:0-1627 GCF_041028215.1 Streptomyces flavofungini | reverse complement strand
GGGAGCGGCCGGGGGCTGCGGCATGGGTTCGGAAGCGGACGGGGGCTGCGGTATGGGCCCGGGAGCGGCTCGGGCGCGGCGCGGCCGGATGGCGGCGGTGATCGTCGCGGCGGTCGCCCTGGTCGCGCTGCCGGGGCAGGCCACGGCAGCCACGGCAGTGGGGACGTTCCCCTGGCAGACCAGGGCCACGGGTACGGCCACGGGTACGGGTGCGCCGAATCCGTACGCCTTCGCCGAGGGCGCGGAGACGGTCGACGGGGCGACGAGCAACGTCGACGGGCCCCCGCTGAGCCCCGGCAAGACCTACGAGAGCTCCCTGCCGCACGCGGGACGCCTCTATTACCGACTGGACCTCCAGGCCAGGGAGAGCGCGTACGTGTCGGCGACCGCGGTGCCGCGCCTCGGCACCCGGGTCTCGTACGCCGACGGCGTCGAAGTGTCCGTACAGGACGCCGACGGCAACAATTGCAGCCCCATCGAGGCGCAGGAGGCCCGGTTCGGGGCCTCGGAGAGCCCGCGCCCCATCACGGCCACGGCGGCACGCGGAACGGGCCCCGACGAGACCGGCTGCGCGGGCGCCGGCACCTTCTACGTGCTCGTCGAGCGCACCAGCGCCCCGGAGTCCTCCCGGGCCGACTGGGACCTGGAGCTGCGCGTCGTGTCGGAACCCCCGCTGCGGGCGGCGGGTGCGACGGCTCCGCCGCGCTCCTGGAACTCCACCACACCCGTGCCGCCGTCCGGCGAGCGGAAGCGGCGTGTGGGCGGTACGAGCTACAACACGGCGCGGGCCCTGGACGCGGGCGTCTGGGGGGACAGCGTGGCGCCGGGCCGGACCCGCTACTACCGCGTACCGGTCGACTGGGGTCAGCAGCTCTCCGTCAGCGCGGAAGTGGGCACCTCAAGCGGCGGCCGGGACGGCGCCTCGGAGTCGGTGCGGCCACGCGGCACGGGGTACGTCTCGTCCGGCCTGGTCATGACGCTGGCCAACCCGGTGCGCGCGGAGGCAGGGGACGCGGACACGGCGTACGACGGGAAGCAGAAGTCGGCCGCCCTGGACCCGCTGCCGCCGGTCGCCTACGAGAACCGCTACGCCACGGCGGACTCGGTGTCCGCGATGCGGTTCGCGGGCTGGTACTACGTGTCCGTCCACCTCAGCCCCGAGGTGGCGGAGAAGTTCGGCGCTGCCCCGCTGGAGCTCACGCTGCGTGTGGACGTCGTCGGAGATCCGCTGCCGGGCCCCGTCTACGCGGGTGCGTCGCGGCCCGCCGACGAGTTCGGCGTCACGGAACGGGACACGGAGGCCGCGAGGCGCGGGGAGACGGCCGCGGGGAGCGGCACGGGCGACGACCCGCTGCTCGCGGCCATCGCCGTCGGAGGAATCGGGACCGGGGTGACGCTGCTGGTCATCCTCGGCGTCTGGACGCTGACGGCCCGTCGCGGGGACGCCTCTTCGCCCGCCGCGTCCGCTCCCACGTGGGACGCGCCCGTCAGAGCCGGGTCAGAGCCCAGAAACCGACGGTGAGGCACACCAGCGCGGCGAGCAGCATCGGCACCGCCGCTTTCGCGGGCGGCCCGGGGCGTCGCCGCGGGGTGGGAGCGCAGGGCGCGGCCGACTGCGGCAGGGCCA
>NZ_JASKYR010001084.1:0-1744 GCF_041028215.1 Streptomyces flavofungini | reverse complement strand
AGCTGGAGCAGATCTGCGTCGCCGCGCAGAGCCCCGCCGGGCACATCGAGCAGTCCGCCGAGGACATGCTGCGCGGCTGCGCCCGCCTGCGGCCCAACGCGGCCCGCGCCGAGTACCGCGCCTGGCTCGCCGCCCGCCCCGTCGGCAGCGCCGTCACCGACCTGCTCACCGCCGCCCGCGGCGAGGACGCCCTGCTGCGCGGCCTCGCCTTCGAGGCGCTGCGCGTCGTGGGCGCCCCCGCCGAGCCGGACGTCAGGGCCGTCGTCGACGAGGCCTCCCTGCGCCCCTACGCCCTGCTCTGGCTCGCCGAACAGGAGGGCGCCGACCCCGAGGACGTCCACCTCGTGCTCAGCCGCGAGGAGTCCACCTGGCTCTGGATCGACACCGCGGCGGCCGTCGCCGACCACGGCGAGGCCCAACTCCTGGTGCGGCACCTCGAATCGGCGGTCCAGCCCACGGTGCCCGCCCTCCTGGACGAGGTGCGCCGCGCCGGACACCCCCGTACGGTCCAGGTCCTGGTCGCGCTCGCCGCGGCGCACCCGGACCCGGCGCTCGCCAAGGCCGTGCGGCGCGCCGCCTTCCAGGTGCACACCGGCGGCGAGTGAGCGGGACGGACCGCCCGGCGCCGCGGCCCGGTCAGCGGAAGGTGTCGCACTGCGCCATGTCGCCGGTGCGGTAGCCCTGGTAGAACCACTGCTGGCGCTGGCGGGCCGAGCCGTGCGTCCAGGACTCGGGGGTCACCCGGCCCTGGAACTTCTCCTGGATGCGGTCGTCGCCGACCGCCGCCGCCGCGTCGAGGCCGTCCTGGATGTCGGCGTCGTCGAGCCTGCTGATCAGCGGCCTGCCCGTGCGCTCGTCCGGGGTACGGGTCGCGTGCCGCGCCCAGACCCCGGCGTAGCAGTCGGCCTGGAGCTCGACCTTCACCGCGTTGCTGTCGCGGCCGGTACGGCCGTCCTGGGAGCGCTGGAGGGTGCCCATCAGGTTCTGGATGTGGTGCCCGTACTCGTGGGCCACGACGTAGGCCTGTGCGAAGGGCCCGCCGGTGGAGCCGAACTTCGTCCGCAGCTCGTCGAAGAAGCCGAGGTCCAGATAGACCTTGCGGTCGCCGGGGCAGTAGAAGGGGCCCACCGCCGAGGTCGCCGTGCCGCAGGCGGTGCCCACCCGGCCGGTGAAGAGCACGGTCCGCGCGGGGGAGTAGGAGCCCGCGCGGCGCTGGAACTCCGGGCGCCAGTAGTCCTGGACGCTGTTGACCACCGCGACGATGCGGCAGTCGTCCTTGGTGTTGGCGTCCCGGCCCGTGCGGCAGTCCTCCTGGACCTGCGCGAGGGAGGACGCCGTGGCGTCGGGCTCCTCGTCGCCCGAGGAGAGACCGAGCTGGTCGGGACCGACCCCGAAGAAGAGGCCGAGCAGCAGCGCGATGAGACCCGCGACGCCGCCGCCCACGGTCGCCCGGCCGCCGGGGATGCGGCTGCCGCGCACGTCCTGCACCTCGGAGGTGTCCAGGCCGGCGTCGTCGTCGAACTGCATGGCGCACCCCTTATGCCTCGCACCCGGCACGGCGCACGCCGTCCCGCACCGGCCTCCCGGCCACTTCATCCTGGTACGGACCCCCGGCCGCGGCGCCGGGCAGAGGTCCGAACGGGGGACGGGGCCACCCCGCACGCCGTGTCGCCGCCGCACCCGGCGGCCCGCGGCGCATCCCGCCGCTACGCTCTGCGCCTGATCCGTGGCACTGGTACCGAAG
>NZ_JASKYR010001083.1:0-2003 GCF_041028215.1 Streptomyces flavofungini | reverse complement strand
GGGAGCCTTCCGYKCCGGAGCCCGCTGCTCCGGAACCCTCTTCTCGGGAGCCCTCTTCCCGGAGCGCTGGGCCTGTTCCGGGACGCGTTTGCCGCCCCCGCGCGTGGAGAGCCGCTGACCGGGGGTGATCAGGTCCGGGTCGTCGCCGATGACGCGCCGGTTGCTGTCGTAGAGCTGCTGCCAGCCGCCCCGCACCGCGCGCTCGTCGGCGATCCCGGAGAGGGTGTCGCCGCGTACGACGGTGTACATCTCGGCCTTGCCCGCCGCGGACTGCGGGGTGACCTCCGGCTTGACGTCCTTGACGGCGCGCTTGGCCGCCTCGCGTTTGGCCGGTGCGGGCTTGTCGCGGGCGGCGCGGGCCGGGGTGACGTCGGGCACGGGCGAGGGCCCGCCCCTGGCGAGCCCCGCCTTCGTGGAGCACACCGGCCAGGCGCCCGGCCCCTGCGCGTCGAGGACCTTCTCGGCGACGGCGATCTGCTGGGCCTTGGTGGCGCGGTCGGCGCGCGAGGCGTAGGCCGTACCGCCGTACGCCTCCCACGTGGACTGCTTGAACTGGAGCCCGCCGTAGAAGCCGTTGCCGCTGTTGATGCTCCAGTTGTTGGTGGACTCGCAGGCCGCCACCTTGTTCCAGGTGTCGACGTCGGCGGCATGGCCGGTGCCGACGACGGTCAGGGGCAGCGCCATGCCCGCGCCGCCCGCGGTGACGGTCAGCGAGGCACGGTTGATGCGGTTCGGCTGGTACCGGCGGTGCCGACCCCGTACGGCCATTGGGAGCCCCCTAGACACACGTCATCACGGATTGCGCACAGCGGACACACGACAAGCCCGCAAGCTAGCCGGTCGGCCGTTCCGTGACAAGGGCGTGCAGGAGTGCGGGCGTTGGCCGTTCAGCCCCTCAAGTGTCCGCTGAGCCAGTTCAGTTGCACTTGCTGCTGGTAGGGGCCGCCGCCCTCGTGATCGTTGAAGGAGTACACCTCCATGGAACGCTCGCTTCCCGCGTAGGCGTTGTGGGCCGCGAAGACGGTGGAGGGCGGGCACGTCTGGTCCTCCAGAGCGGCGGAGAACAGGGCGGGCGCCGTGCCCCGGGCGGCGAAGTGCACGCAGTCGAAGTAGGACAGTGTCCGGAAAACGCGCTCCTGGCCTCCCCTGCGGGCCTTCAGGTACAGCGCGATCTCCTTGTAGGGCTGCCGGTCGGTGAGGGTGGTGGCGCGCGGGAAGTCGCACAGGAACGGCACGTCCGCCGCGACGGCGGCCAGATCGGGGACGAGCCCGCCGACCGCGAGGGCGAGACCGCCGCCCTGGCTGATGCCGAGCGCGGCGACGCGGGAGGCGTCCACGAGGGGGTGGGAGCGTACGGCCTCGACGGCGCGGACGGCGTCGGTGAAGAGGCGCCGGTAGTAGTACGCGTGCGGGTCCTCGATGCCCCGCGTCATGAATCCCGGGTGCGCGGGCCCGCTGCCCACCGGGTCCGGGGTGTCGCCCTGGGCCCATCCGGCGCTGCCCTGCCCCCGGGTGTCCATCACGAAGTGCGCGAACCCGGCGGCGGCCCAGAGCAGATGCATGTGCGGGAGGCCGCGTCCGCCGCCGTACCCGATGAACTCGACGACGGCGGGCAGCGCGCCCCCGCTCTCCGCCGAGTGCTGCACGGCGTGCTGTGCGGGCAGAACCAGCCACCCCTCCACGGGGTGCCCGCCGAACCCGGAGTAGGTGACGTCGAAGACCCGTACACCGGTCAGCGGCAGGTCCACCGGTTCGAAGCGCGCGTCCAGGTCGTGCTCCCGCGCTTCCAGGAGTGTCTTCTCCCAGAAGGCGTCGAAGTCGTCGGGTTCGGTCGACTCGGACCGGTAGCGACGCAGTTCATCGAGCGGCAGGTCGAACTGGGGCACGGGTGGCTCCTCCTCCGTACGGGGATGTCGGAGGCCACGCTATGCCGTCGTCGGCGGTCTTAGGCAGTCCTTGCTGGCCAGGGGCCTGGCGCGGCCGGGGGCGCGATGGCCCTGGCC
>NZ_JASKYR010001082.1:0-2041 GCF_041028215.1 Streptomyces flavofungini | reverse complement strand
TCGTGGGGCGGCCCGTGCCTCGGTCGCGGATGCCCGCGGGGGCGGTGGCCTCGCGGGGCGGAGGCGGCGGGGAGTTGTCGACGTAGCACTCCACGGCGACCGGGGCGCCGACGCGCTTGCGGATGAGGCGCTTGACGACCACGATCCGCTCGCGGTTGCCCGCCTGCCGCAGCCGCACCTCATCGCCCACACGCACGCCGTACGCGGGTTTCACGCGCTCTCCGTTGACCCGGACATGGCCGCCCTTGCAGGCGGCGGCGCCCGAGGAGCGCGTCTTGGTGAGGCGGACCGACCAGATCCAGCTGTCCACGCGCACCATGCCCTCGCCGCTCTGCGCGCCGCCCGAAGTCTCCGAAGCCATGCACCGACCTTAGACCGGGCCCGACGCGGCGGGCCCGGTCCCCCGGCGAGCCGTCCGATATCCGCCATCCCGGGCCATCGATAATGGGCCGCTGACATTTCGGCTCATTCGCGGCGGAACGGCGCGAAACCGTACGACTCCAGGGATGCTGCCCATGAGCAAGCGGAGCAAGCGGAAGTTCACCTTCCCCAGTGCGCTGACCGTCCTCGCCGTCGTCACCGTCGCCGTCTGGCTGCTCGCCTTCCTGATCCCGTCCGGACAGTACGCGCGCGACGCGGCGGGCGCGCCCAAGGAGGGCACCTACCACCGCGTCGACTCCGGGCAGTCCTTCGTGGACCGGCTGAACGACCTCTTCCTCTCCCCGGTCAACGGCCTCTACGGCATCCAGGACGAGAAGACCTCCCTGGTCGCGCCGGACAACGCGGGCTCGCTGTACGGCAGCGCGGGGGTCTTCCTGTTCGTGCTCGCCATCGGGGCGTTCATCACCGTCGTCTTCGCCACCGGCGCTCTCGACCGCGGCATCGGCCGGCTCGCGCACCGGCTGCGCGAGCGCGGGGCGCTGCTCATCGCCGGTGTCATGGCCGTCTTCTCCGTGCTCGGCACGGTCGAGGGCTTCGCCGAGGAGACGCTCGGGTTCTACGGGCTGATCGTGCCGCTGATGCTCGCCCTCGGCTACGACCGCATGACCGCGGTCGGCGTCATCATCCCCGGCGCGGGCGTCGGCGTCCTGTGCTCCACGGTGAACCCCTTCGCGACGGGCGTGGCCTCCTCCGCCGCCGGGATCTCCCTCGGCGACGGGATCGTCCTCCGCTTCGCCATGTGGATCGTGCTGACCGGGGTCACGGTCGCGTACGTCATCCGGTACGCCGGGCGCGTCCGGCGCGATCCTGAGCGCTCCCTCTCCGGGTTCCTGCCCGGCGACCGCGACCGCGACCGGGCGGCGCGGGGCGCCGAGGAGGTGCCGGGGCTGACCCGTACGCACCAGGCCGTGCTCGTCGTCACGGCGCTCGTCTTCGCCTTCATGATCTTCTCGGTGGTGCCCTGGTCGAGCGCGCTCACCGGCCGCGCCGACGCCACCCCCTACGGCTTCGAACTGGGCTGGTCCTTCCCGCAGCTCGCGGCCCTCTTCCTGGTCGCGGCGGTCCTCGTGGGCGTCGTCGCGCGCATGGGCGAACAGCGGCTCAGCTCGACGGTCGTGCAGGGCGCGGCCGACTTCGTCTCGCCCGCCCTGGTCATCCTGCTGGCCCGCGGCGTCACGACGATCATGAACAACTCGAAGATCACGGACACCGTGCTGCACTCCATCGAGGGTGTGGTGAAGGGGACGTCATCGGCGCTCTTCGCGGTGATCGTCTTCCTCGTGAATCTGCCGCTCGCCTTCCTCATCCCCTCCACCTCCGGCCACGCCACGCTCGCCATGCCGATCCTCGCCCCGCTCGCCGACTTCGCCGGTGTCCCGCGCGCGGTCGCCGTCACGGCCTGGCAGGCGGCCAGCGGCTGGATGAACCTGTGGGTGCCGACGACGGCCGTCACGATCGGCGGCGTGGCCCTCGCCAAGGTCGGCTACGACGCGTACCTGCGGTTCGTCTGGCCGCTGCTCGCCGTGCTCGCCCTGCTGATCTGCGTTTTCCTGGGCCTGGGAGCCGCGCTGAGCTGAGCGTGGGCGGGTAGGCGGCGGAG
>NZ_JASKYR010001081.1:0-2282 GCF_041028215.1 Streptomyces flavofungini | reverse complement strand
GCGGGCGGTGGCTGACATGATCCATGGGTAACGGTCGTTAACCGGAGGTTCAGGAGGCGTCATGGGTGACGAGCAGCGGTACGGGGAGCATGTGGCGGTCAGGCGGCACGGCCATGTCGTCGAGCTCGTCCTCGACCGCCCCAAGGCCATGAACGCCGTCTCCTCGGAGATGGCCCGCTCCATCGCCGCCGCCTGCGCCGCCCTCTCCGGCGACGGGGACGCCCGCGTCGTGGTCGTGACGTCCACGCACGAGAAGGCGTTCTGCGTCGGCGCCGACCTCAAGGAGCGGAACTCCTTCAGCGACGCCGAGTTGCTGCGCCAGCGCCCCACCGCGCGGGCCGCCTACACCGGCGTACTGGACCTGCCCATGCCCACCATCGCCGCCGTCAACGGCTTCGCGCTCGGCGGCGGCTTCGAGCTCGCGCTCTCCTGCGACGTGATCGTCGCCGACCCGAGCACCGTCGTGGGGCTGCCCGAGGTGTCCGTCGGCGTCATCCCGGGCGGCGGCGGCACGCAGCTCCTGCCGCGCCGCGTCGGCGCCGCCCGCGCCGCCGAGCTGATCTTCTCGGCACGGCGCGTGGAGGCGGCGGAGGCCCGCGAGTTGGGCCTGGTCGACCTGGTCGCGGCCGAGGGCGGGGCCCGTACGGAGGCACTCGCGCTCGGCGCCCGCATGGCCGCGAACTCACCCGTGGGCCTGCGTGCGGCCAAGCGCGCCCTGCGCCTCGGACACGGCCTCGACCTGCGCGCGGGCCTTGAGGTGGAGGACGCGGCGTGGCGCACGGTGGCGTTCTCGGGCGACCGGGCGGAGGGCGTCGCGGCGTTCAACGAGAAGCGGAAGCCGCAGTGGCCCGGGGAGTGAGCGCCGGACCGGGGAGCGCGGGGCGGCGCGCGAGCGCTCCGGGCCGCTCGGGCGGCCCGCTGCGGCTAGCGATATGTCTCGAAGTTCCATTTTGCCGCAAACCTCCTAGCCTAGGGTGATGGGAGAGGACGTCAGGCTGCGGGCCGTGGTGGAGCTGGCGCAGGGCATGGCCGCCGCGCGCACCCCGCGCGAGACCTGGCGCGCGGCGGCTTCGGGCGCCTGCCGCGCGCTGGACGGGAGCTTCGCCGCGCTCTCCCTGTGGGAACGCGAGCTCGGCCGCCTCCGGGTGCTCGTGAACACGGGCGAACGGAACGAGGACGAGGAGGAGTTCCCCGAGCGCGAGGCGTACCCCGTCCACCAGTTCCCGGAGATCACCGAGTTCCTGCACGAGCGCTGGGCGGGCGGCGGCGAGCCCAACGCCTGGGTCGAGACCGTCGAGGGGCCCGCTGGCGACCGCTTCGCGGGCTACTGCCACCAGCGCGTCACCGCGCTGCGCAGGCGTGGCCGCGGCTGCTGCGTGGTCGCGCCGGTCGTGCTGCACGGGCGCGCCTGGGGCGAGCTGTACGTGGCGCGGCCGAAGGGGGCACCGGTCTTCGGCCGCGCCGACGCGGACTTCGCCACCGTCCTCGCCTCGGTGGTGGCGGCGGGCATCGCGCAGACCGAGCGCCTGGAGGAGGCGCGCAGGCTGGCCTTCACGGACGCGCTGACCGGGCTCGCCAACCGGCGCGCGGTCGACCTGCGCCTGGACGAGGCGGTGGAGCGGCACCGCGCCGACGGGACCGTGGTGAGCCTCGTCGTCTGTGACGTGAACGGGCTCAAGCGCGTGAACGACACCCTGGGCCACGCGGTCGGCGACCGGCTCCTCGAACGCTTCGGCTCGGTCCTCTCGCTCTGCGGCGCGATGCTGCCGGGCACGCTGGCCGCGCGCCTCGGCGGTGACGAGTTCTGTCTGCTCTCCGCCGGTCCGACCGCCGACGAGGTGGTCCGCGTCGCCGACGAACTCTGCGTACGCGCCGATGAGTTGGAGCTCGGCGACGGGGTCGCCTGCGGGGTCGCGTCGACCGGCGACCCGATCGGACCCGTGCGCYCGGCGCGCCGCCTCTTCCGCCTCGCCGACGCGGCGCAGTACCGCGCCAAGGCGGCGCACGCGGCCAAGCCGGTGGTCGCGGGGCGCGAGGGCGGCGAGGGCGAGGGCGACCCGGTGATCCGCCTCGCCGACGCGCCGCCCGCGCCGGACGAGGCGGGGGAGCGGCGGACGTTCCGGGGCCGGGAGCACCCGCCGTCGAGCGGCTGAGCCGGGGTCACGGGCGGGCGGAACCGGCTGCTGGGCGGGCCGAAGGGGCATGAGCATGATCAGTTAGGGTGGCCGCGCCCGGAGGCCCGGGCGACGCGGCGCGCGGGGCCGCACAAGCCCGCACGGGGG
>NZ_JASKYR010001080.1:0-1935 GCF_041028215.1 Streptomyces flavofungini | reverse complement strand
GACGGAGGGGACGGGCGAGGCGGAGAGGGAGCCGGTACTGGCTTCTGAGCGCTAGAGCTGCGTTGCAGCTCCGCTAGACCTGCGCTGGAGCTGCGTCAGAGCTCCGCCTGGGCCGCCGCCGCGTCGAGGGACTTGAGCACGGCCCGGGGGTCACCGCCCCGGGCCACCGCCTCCCCGACGTGCTGCCGGACGGCGGTCCGCACCTGAGGCCAGGAGGCCAGATTCGTCGGCTGGAACCGCGCCTGCGGCATCTGGTCGATGAAGTCCCACAGGGCCCGCTGCCCGGGGTCCTTGCGCAGGGCGGCCGACGCGGAGCTGGTCACCGGCAGCGCGGACTGCCCGCCCCCGTAGGCCAGGGCGGACTTGCGCCCGTAGAGGTAGCCGAGGAACGTCCCGCACTGCTCGCGCCGCCCGTTGTGCCGGAACGCCATCAGCCAGTCGTTGAGCCCCACCGGAGGCGCCGCGCCGCCGAGCTTCTTGGGGAACGGGGCGTGCGCGTAGGGGAACTTGGCCTGGTCGGCGGCGCCCATCAGGACCGGATGGGCGATCAGCATGCCGATGTCGCCGCGCAGGAACTGGGCGTACGCGTCCGTCCTGGTCAGCTTCGACGGGTCCTTGCCCGCCAGGCCCCGCGCCACGAGGTTGTCGCGCAGCCACGCCAGGGTGGCGATGTTGCTCGCGCTGGCGAAGTCGTAACCGGTGAGGGCGGCATAGCCGCCGCCGTCGGCGAGCAGCCAGGCGAGCGCCTCGTCCTCGGCGGACTCAGGGCCGAGCTGGAGCCCGTAGGGGGTGTCGACGCCGAGCGCCTTCAACGCCTCGGCGGCAGCGCGCAGTTCGGCCCACGAGCGGGGCGCCTTGACGCGGGCCTGCTTGAAGAGGGCCTTGTTGTAGAACAGGCGCGGGGTGCTGGCCAGGAAGGGCAGCCCGTACTGGACGCGGTTGACCATGCCGGCCTCCGCGTAGGAGCGGATGAAATCGCCTTCCGTACGTATGTCGAAGAGGTCGTCGGCGCCGTAGAGCTTGCCGTCCTCCGCGTACGGGGCGAAGAGGTTGGACTGGGCGATGTCGGGGGCGTCGCCGTCCTTCACGCGCCGGGCGAGTGTCTCGTCGAGCTTCGCGAACGGTACGCGCTCCAGGGCCACGCGGATGTCCGGGTGGGCCTTCTCGAAGGTGGCGATGAGCTTGTCCCACTGGTCGCCGATCGAGGAGCCGACGCTCTTGTCGTAGCTGGCGACGAGGAGTTTCAGCGGGGTGCCGGTCTCCGCGGAGCAGGCGCTGAGGCCTCCGGCGCCGAGGGCGGTGGCGCCGGTGATACCGGCCGAGTGGAGAAGGAACTGCCGACGACGCACCGCTGTTGCCACCTTCTGCTTCTGCTTCTGCTTCTGCTTTTTGCTTTTTGCTTTTTGCTTTTGACTTTTGCCCGCTGCTGTCGCTGATTGCTGATCGGGACCAGGGTGGTGGCAGATTCTGCCATAGGGGCAGTTTGCGCCTGTGGGCGCCCTTGAGCGGAGCTGGCATAACCTGCCTGTCATGCCCCGTGGTTCGCAGCCGTCGCTGACGGAACGTCGCAAGAACGAGACCCGCCTCGACATCGCCCGTACGGCGGCGTCGCTCTTCGCCACGGACGGGCTGCGGGCCACGCGCGCCGAGGACATCGCGCGGGCCGCCGGTGTCGCCCCGCGCACCTTCTACCGCTACTTCGCCACCAAGGAGGAGGCGGTCGCCCCGCTCTTCACCGAAGGCGCCCAGCAGTGGGCGGAAGCGGTGCGGCGGGCCCCGGACGGCCTGACGGTGCCGGAGGCGCTGCGGCACGCCGTGGCCGAGACGCTGGCCGCCGGGGACGCCGCGGCGGCGGAGTCCCTGGAGTGGGTGCGCTCGCTCCTTCGCATGTCGGCCGGGAGCCCGGCGCTGCGCGCGGTGTGGGCGGACACGTGC
>NZ_JASKYR010000108.1:0-7500 GCF_041028215.1 Streptomyces flavofungini | reverse complement strand
CTTCACCGCCGGAGCTTTCAACCCCCTCCCATGCGAGAGGGGGTGTTATCCGGTAKTSGASSCCGTTTCCAGGGCTTGTCCCAGAGTGAAGGGCAGATTGCCCACGTGTTACTCACCCGTTCGCCACTAATCCACCCCGAAGGGCTTCATCGTTCGACTTGCATGTGTTAAGCACGCCGCCAGCGTTCGTCCTGAGCCAGGATCAAACTCTCCGTGAATGTGTACCGGTAATCCGGTGCGACACACACGAGAGCGGAACCAGGGAGAGGAATAATCTCCCGGTTCACAGCGTCCTCGCTGTGCTGCCTGCACGGACAAGCCGTACAGGACTTTTTCAAAGGAACCTCAACTCACCGGAGTGAGTCGGGGTATCAACATATCTGGCGTTGACTTTTGGCACGCTGTTGAGTTCTCAAGGAACGGACGCTTCCTTTGTACTCACCCGCAGAACATTGTCTGGGGCTTTCCTCCGGGCGCTTCCCTTCGGTGTTTCTTTTGTTCTTGCGTTTCCAACTCTACCAGATCCGTTTTCCGTTCCGTTCCCGGTTCGGATTTCATTTCCGGTGGCCGTTGGGGGCCTTTGCCTTTCGGCGTGTTCACTACGTTAGCGGATTCCCTCCGCAACTCATAATCGAGTTCCGCGAGTTCCAAATTCGGCATGCGGACACGACGAATAGGCCCTCACCGAGGGTAGATCGTAGGTAGTGGTTGGCCGCTTCCGGCGTCGGCAGAATGCCGTGACCGGTTCAAGCGGCTCGGACTACATTACGGAGGCCCCAAGGCCGAGTCAAGTTCGGCGGCGTCGGGGCACATGGGCCCGATACGGGCTGACCGTGGGGTCGTTGGTGGTCCAGAAGCGGTAGGGGTGGACGGAGCCCTCCCCTCCTACGCCGGTCCGTGGACCCTCGCTGACCTGGTCAGCCGCCACGGGAGTGCCGGTCAGGATCGAGAACGGGGTGCCGGGGCCGCCGAAGAGATCCTCGCCGTCCAGGCTCCGGTCCACGTCAAGGGCGGTGGCCAGGCGGGCCGGGCCTTTGGCGAGTTCCTTGTCGTTCCGGGCCGAGAGTCGACGTTTTCGGGCCAGCTCCGCGCCCTCGATGACCTCCCCCGCCCGCAGGAGCACGGCGCTCGCCATGCCCTCCGGACCGCACACCAGGTTCATGCAGTGCCACATGCCGTAGGTGAAGTAGACGTACACATGGCCGGGCGGGCCGAACATCACGCTGTTGCGGGCGGTCTTGCCGCGATACGCGTGGGAGCCGGGGTCGTCCTCCCCCGCGTACGCCTCCACCTCTGTCAGGCGCAGCTCGATCGGTCCGTGCTCCGAGTCGCGTACGAGGACGCGCCCCAGGAGGTCGGGGGCGACCTCCAGGACAGGGCGGTCGAAGAAGTCTCGGGTGAGGGGCGTACGGTCAGGCTCCGCGATCATGCCATCCGAGCGTAATGCACTCGTTGGCTGCGCGCGGATGGCCTTCGGGCCGCTCGATTGCCAGGGTGAGTGCGCGGAACCGCGCGCGGGTTCCCGGCGTATGTACCGATCAAGGAATCAAGTCGAGACGAACCACAGGCGGCGGCCTGGGGAGGAGAGTCATGGGGTTCAAGAAGCTGCTCGCGAGTCTGGGAGCCGGCGGCGCCTCGGTGGAGACCGTGCTGACCGAGGCCAATGTGGTGCCCGGTGGTGTCGTCCAGGGTGAGGTGCGGATTCAGGGCGGCTCCGTCGACCAGCAGATCGAGGGGCTCTCCGTGGGGCTCCAGGCCCGGGTCGAGGTCGAGGGTCAGGACCAGGAGACGAAGCAGGACATCGAGTTCACCAAGGTCCGGCTCGGTGGCGCCTTCACCCTCCAGGCGGGCCAGGTGCACGCCGTGCCGTTCGGTCTGGAGATCCCCTGGGAGACGCCGGTCACCAGCATCGACGGGCAGGAGCTGCGTGGCATGCACATCGGTGTGACCACGGAGCTGGAGATCGCGCGTGCCGTGGACTCCAGTGACCTGGACCCGATCAGCGTGCACCCGCTCCCGGCGCAGCAGGCCATCCTCGACGCCTTCATCCAGCTCGGGTTCCGCTTCAAGAGCGCCGACATGGAGCGCGGTCACATCCGCGGTACGCGGCAGAAGCTGCCCTTCTACCAGGAGATCGAGTTCTTCCCGCCGCAGCAGTACCGCGGCCTCAACCAGGTCGAGCTGAGCTTCGTCGCGGACGACCGCGAGATGGACGTCGTCCTGGAGATGGACAAGAAGGCGGGTCTGTTCAGCGAGGGCAGCGACTCCTTCCGTTCCTTCCAGGTCGGGCTCAACGACTTCCAGGGCACGGACTGGGCCGCGTACCTGAACGAGTGGCTCTCGCAGGTCGGGTCCAAGCGCAACTGGTTCTAGGTCCTTCAGGCCCTAGGCTCGGAGGCACAGCAATCGACCAGGAGGTGCTCACGTGACCGAGCCGAAGAGGCCGCCGCTTCCCCATGACTTCCACCCGCCCGTGCCGTCGTTCACGGTCGTGAGTGAGGACGTCCGTCCGGGGGCGGTCCTTAAGGACGCTCAGGTCCAGGCGGCGGGGAACACCTCGCCGCACCTGCGGTGGGAGGGCTTTCCGCCGGAGACCAAGAGCTTCGCCGTGACGTGCTTCGACCCGGACGCCCCGACGGGCAGCGGGTTCTGGCACTGGACCGTGTTCGACATCCCGGCCTCGGTCACCGAGCTGCCGGCCGGTGCGGGCAGCGGCGAGTTCGAGGGGCTGCCCGAGGGCGCGCTCCAGGCGCGCAACGACTACGGGACGAAGGAGTTCGGGGGCGCCGCGCCGCCGCCCGGCGACCCGGCGCACCGCTATGTGTTCACCGTGTACGCGGTGGACCAGGAGAAGCTGGGTCCGGACTCGGACACGCCTCCCGCGGCGGTCGGCTTCAACCTGCGGTTCCACACGCTCGCGCGGGCCCAGCTCGTCGCCGAGTACGGCGCGCCCGCCGAGGGCTGAGCCGCCCGCGGGGAAGGCCCGCGAGGAACGCCCGCTGGGAACCTAGCGTTCACCGCCTGTTCGCCCGTCTCCGGTCATGGAAGTGATCGGGGACGGGCATTTTTTATTGCGTTGTCCATCTCGGCGTGCCCGGCCAGAGTTGATCCAAGCCCGCCAGGGGGTGGGCCGGTGCATACGGGAGGTGGGCAGGTTGATGCGGGACACGCTGGTGCTGAACGCGAGCTTCGAGCCGCTCTCGACGGTGACGCTCAACCGTGCCGTCGTTCTGGTGCTCCAGGACAAGGCCGTGGTCGAGCAGGCCCACCCCGGACTGCGTGTGCGCGCGGCGGCGGTCGACATCCCGGTGCCACGGGTGATCAGGCTCTGCAGATACGTACGGGTGCCGTTCCGAAGACAGGCTCCGTGGTCGAGGCGGGGTGTGCTGGTCAGGGACCAGCACCGGTGCGCGTACTGCGGCAGGCGCGCGACGACGGTGGACCATGTGGTGCCGAGGTCGCAGGGCGGCGCCGACTCCTGGCTGAACACGGTGGCCTCGTGCGCGATGGACAATCACCGCAAGGCGAACCGGACCCCTGAGGAGGCCGGGATGCCGCTGCTGCGCCAGCCGTTCGAGCCGACTCCCGCCGACGCGATGCTGCTGGCGCTCGGCAGGGACGAGCTGTCCGCGCTGCCGCACTGGCTGGCGCAGCCCGTCCCCGCGGCATAGCCCCGAAGGGCCTCAGTCGATCGGCGGCTGTTCGCGGCGCTCCGTGCCGGAAGGGGAGCCCGAACCGCCGCCCATCGGGTTGAAGTTGCCGATGGCGCCGGACAGGCCCTTGAGCGCGTCGCCGATCTCACTGGGCACGATCCAGAGCTTGTTGGCGTCGCCTTCGGCGATCTTCGGGAGCATCTGGAGGTACTGGTAGGAGAGCAGCTTCTGGTCCGGGTCTCCGGCGTGGATGGACTCGAAGACCGTACGGATCGCCTGGGCCTCGCCCTCGGCGCGCAGGGCCGCGGCCTTGGCCTCACCTTCGGCGCGCAGGATCGCGGACTGCTTCTCGCCCTCCGCGCGCAGGATCTCCGACTGCCGGACACCTTCGGCCTGGAGGATCGCGGCGCGCTTGTCGCGGTCGGCGCGCATCTGCTTCTCCATCGAGTCCTGGATGGAGGTCGGCGGCTCGATCGCCTTGAGCTCGACGCGGTTGACGCGGATGCCCCACTTGCCGGTGGCCTCGTCGAGGACGCCGCGCAGGGCCGCGTTGATCTCCTCGCGGGAGGTGAGGGTCCGCTCCAGGTCCATGCCGCCGATGATGTTGCGGAGCGTGGTGACGGTGAGCTGCTCGATCGCCTGGATGTAGCTGGCGACCTCGTAGGTCGCGGCCCGTGCGTCGGTGACCTGGTAGTAGATGACCGTGTCGATGTTGACCACCAGGTTGTCCTGGGTGATCACCGGCTGCGGCGGGAAGGGGACGACCTGTTCGCGCAGGTCGATGCGGTTGCGGATCGAGTCGATGAACGGGACGACGATGTTGAGCCCCGCGTTCAGCGTGCGGGTGTAGCGGCCGAAGCGCTCGACGATGGCGGCGCTCGCCTGTGGGATGACCTGGATGGTCTTGATCAGGGCGATGAAGACCAGCACCACCAGAATGATCAGGACGATGATGATGGGTTCCATCGTGGCTCCCCGTACCCTTCCATGCCTCGGTGTTCCCGGAAGATCTTGTGGGTCGAGTCTGTCAGACCTCCGCACGGCCCGTGCGGTAATCACATGACGACGGCCGTCGCTCCGTCGATCTCGACGACGTCCACCTCTTGCCCCGCCTCGTAGGCGGTGTCCGCGTCGAGCGCGCGGGCCGACCAGATCTCGCCCGCGAGCTTGATGCGGCCCCCGGTGCCGTCGACGCGTTCCAGTACGACGGCCGATCTGCCCTTCAACGCGTCGACGCCGGTGGTCAGTTCGGGCCGTTGGGACCGCTGCCTCGCCACTACGGGGCGTACGGCGGCGATGAGCGCGACCGAGACCGCGGCGAAGACCACGACCTGAAGGACCGCGCCGCCGCCGAGGCCCGCGGTCACGGCACCCGCGACGGCGCCCACGGCGAGCATGCCGAGCTCAGGCATCGCGGTCAGTACGAGCGGGATTCCGAGCGCGGCGGCTCCGATCAGCCACCACACCCATGCGTCGATGTCCACATGGTCATGGTAGGACCGCGGGTCCCTCGCGGACAGGGCGCCGATCAGTCCCGGCCGCGCAACAGCGACCTGGCGACCGGATGACCGGGTGCGGCGGCTAGCCGAGCGGCAGGCCGGTGGCGGTCCAGCGGTCGTTGCGCTGCTCGACGACGAGCGGGAGGCCGAAGCAGAGGGAGAGGTTGCGGGAGGTGAGCTCCAGCTCGAGGGGGCCCGCGGCGAGCACCTTGCCCTGACGGATCATCAGGACGTGGGTGAAACCGGGGGCGATCTCCTCGACATGGTGCGTGACCATGATCATCGAGGGGGCGATCGGGTCGCGCGCGAGGCGGCCGAGACGGCGTACGAGGTCTTCGCGGCCGCCGAGGTCGAGCCCGGCGGCGGGCTCGTCGAGGAGCAGCAGCTCGGGGTCGGTCATCAGGGCGCGGGCGATCAGGGTGCGCTTGCGCTCGCCCTCGGAGAGGGTGCCGAACCGCCGGTCGAGGTAGTCGCTCATGCCGAGGCGGTCGAGGAAGGCGCGGGCGCGCAGCTCGTCCATCTCCTCGTAGCTCTCCTGCCAGCCCGCGGTCATTCCGTAGGCGGCGGTGAGCACCGTCTGGAGGACGGTCTGGCGCTTGGGGAGCTTCTCGGCCATCGCGATGCCCGCGACGCCGATGCGCGGACGGAGCTCGAAGACGTCGGTGCCCGGCTTGCCGAGGGTCTCGCCGAGGATGGTGGCGCTGCCGGTGCTCGGGAAGAGGTAGCTCGACGCGACGTTGAGGAGGGTGGTCTTGCCCGCGCCGTTCGGGCCGAGGATGACCCAGCGCTCACCCTCCTTGACCGACCAGGAGACCTGGTCCACCAGAGCCCGGCCCTCGCGGACCACAGATACGTCCTCAAGCTCCAGTACATCGCTCATGAGCGCGCTGTCTCCCATTGCAGTCTCGGTCGTCGCTCGCGCCGGTTAACGCGGCCCCCGGATAAAACCTACGCCACCGGCCGGGCGTTCCTGTCGTGAGGCCGGTCCTTAGGCTGTGTGCATGCTCTCGGAACCACGCTCAGGACGCCTGGCCGCATGGGGAAACGCCCTTTTGGCCGGACTTGTTTCGCCGGATGACGCGGTGCTCGCCATGGTCGGTGAGGACGCGGTGCACCGGGTCGAAGGACTGCCCGGCGAGGCGGGCCCGGTGGGTCTGACGTTCGCCATGGGCCGGCTGCGCTCGCTCGGCGTGGCGGGACTGCGGGTGGCGCTGCCCGCGCCCGGCCATCCGCTCGGTCTCAGTGGGCCGCCCGAGTTCAACGCGCGCGCCCTGGCGGCGGAGGAGGCCGTCCTCGCGTTCGGCGCGCCGTACGGCCTGGTGCCCGAGGTGTACGAGGCGGGGCCCGAGGGCGATGTGCACGTGGAGGTGGTCTGGCACTGCCTGCCGGTGCGGGAGGCGCCGCCCGCCGACGTGCCCTCGCTCGGCGAGGCGGAGCGCGAGCTGGCGGAGGCGCTGCGGGAGGCGACCGAGGTGCTCTCGCGGCTCGATGTGGCGGGCTCGGGGCCGGTGGCCGAGGCGGCGCTCGACGCGTACCGGGCGCGGGCCGAGCGGGGCCGCGAGGTGCTGGCGCCGGGGTATCCGCCGCGTGCGGTGCGGGTCCTTGAGCTGGCGCAGCGGGTCGGGCTGCTGGTGTCCCTGGCCTACGAGAGTGGCCACGGCGGTGCCGTGAGCGCCTCGGAGATGGCCGCGCGGGGGCAGGCGCTGCGGCCGGTGGAGCGGACGGCCCGGCGGGCTCAGGTGGCCGCGTACAACGCCTATGTCGAGGAGCGGGAGCGGGGCGGGGCCTGAGAGCTCCGTCCGAGCGCCCCTCGCAAGGCCCGCGAGCCCGGGTGTGCCGGGTGTGCCGGGTGTGCCGGTTCCGGGCGTGCCGCGGGCCCCGCGGACCGGTTGGTCCGCGGGGCCCGGCGGGTGCCGCGCCGGAGTGGCGCGTCAGTGGTTCACGTGATCAGCGCTGCACGCGGTCAGTGGTCCACGCGGTCAGTGGTTCACCGTGGCGTTGCCGAACACCGGGTTGAGGACGCCGATGACGCTGACGTTGTTGCCGGTGGCGTTGACCGGGATGTGCACCGGGACCTGGACCAGGTTGCCCGAGCCGACGCCCGGGGACTTGGTGGCCACTCCSTCGGCCTGGGCGCCGCCGTGCGTCGCGGAGGCCATGCCGGCGCCGGCCGCGAGCAGGCCGCCCGCCACCATCGTCACGGCGGCGGCCTTCTTCAGGTTCTTCACTTCGGGTTCCTCCTGGACAKAGGCTGCGGCCGGCCGCCGCAGCACGCCCTGGAGAACGCCCCGGCGCCGGAGTGGTTGCGCCATATGGGGGACATCCACACGACGGTATGAATCTCATCC
>NZ_JASKYR010001079.1:0-1869 GCF_041028215.1 Streptomyces flavofungini | reverse complement strand
CTTCGGGCTAGAAGGTCACCGGCAGGCGGGCCGGGCCCTTGCCGGTGGGCGGGACTTGGAGCGTCTTGAGGGCGAACTCCATGACTTTCTTGTAGATGGGGCCGCAGATCTGGCCGCCGAAGTAGCTGCCCTGGGTGGCGTTCTGGATGGCGCAGTAGACGGTGACGCGCGGCTTGTCGGCGGGGGCGAAACCGGCGAAGGACGAGGTGTAGCCCTTGTAGCGGCCGGTCGCCGGGTCGACCCGGTTGGCCGTACCCGTCTTGCCCGCGACGCGGTAGCCGGGGATGCGGGCCTTGGTGCCGGTGCCCTCCTCGTCGTCGACGACGGACTCCAGCATCCGCGCCAGGGTCTTCGCCGTCCCGTCGCTGACCACCCGGGTCTTCTTCGGCCTGGGCGCGGGCGTGAAGCGGCCGTCGGGGCCCTTCGTGCCGCGTACGAGCGTGGGCTGCACCCGTACGCCGTTGTTGGCGATGGTCGAGTAGACCGAGGTCGCCTGCATGGCGTTGATCGAGAAGCCCTGGCCGAAGGGGATCGTGTACTGCTGCGAGGTCGACCACTTGTCGGCGGGCGCGAAGATGCCGGGGGTCTCGCCGGGGAAGCCGAGTCCGGTCTCCCTGCCGATGCCGAACTTGCGCAGGTAGTCGTGGAGGACCGCGTTGGCCTTCTTCTGCGTGTCCCCGAGCTGGCCGGTGGCCAGGATGGTGCCGATGTTGGAGGACTTGGCGAGCACGCCGTTGAGCGTCAGGGACCAGGTGGGGTGGTCGATGTCGTCCTGGAAGAGGCGGTCGCCGCGGTGCAGCCGGTTGGGCACGGTGACGTGGGTGCCGGGCGTCGCCACGTTCTCCTCGAGGACCGCGGCCATCGACATGACCTTGGCGGTGGAACCGGGCTCGAAGGCGTCCTGGAGCGCGGCGTTGCCGAGCGCCGCCCCGTTGGCCTGCGAGAGGTCGTTGGGGTCGAAGCCCGGGGCGTTGGCCATCGCGAGGACCTCACCGGTCCTGGTGTCCTGCACTATCACGTAGCCCCGGTCGGCCCCGGACTTGCCGACCTGGTCGCTGATGGCCTTCTGCGCGGCCCACTGGATGTCCCGGTCGATGGTGAGCTCGACGTCGGAGCCGGGCACGGCGGGCGTCTCCATGGAGCCCGCGGTCGGCACCTGGCGGCCGCCGGACTGGGCGTAGCGGATCTTGCCCTCCTCGCCCGCGAGGAGCTTGTTGAGCTGCTGTTCGAGGCCGCCCGCGCCCTTGCCCTCGGTGTTGACCCAGCCCAGTATCCCGGCGGCGAGGTCGTCGTTGGGGTAGACCCGCTTGCTGCTGGGGTCGGCGAGGACGCCGGCCAGCACGTTCGGGGAGGCCGGGTCCGCGGTGGCCTTCTCGGCGAGCGCCCCGCGCAGGTCCTTGATCTGCTTCCACACCTGGGGGGTCTGCCGGCGGGCCAGCAGGACGTAGCGGGTGTCGGGGGTCTTGAGCTTCGCGGTGATCCTGGCGGCGTCCTGGCCGAGGATGGGCGCGAGGAGCGCGGCGGCCTGTTCCGGCGCGTCCTTGGTCTTCATCTCCTTCGGCGTGAACAGCGAGGGGTCGGCCGTGATGTCGTACGCGTCCACGCTGGCGGCGAGTTCGACGCCGCCCCGGTCGGTGATGCGCCCGCGCTCCGGCGTCAGGGTGTGGGTGAAGTAGCGGTTCTTCTCGGCCTTGGCGGCATAGGTGTCCGCGTCCACGGCCTGCACCTGGAGCAGCCGTACGACGAAGGCGAGCATCACCAGGGTCAGCCCGAGGCTGACCATGCGCAGCCGGGGCCGGGGGCTGCCGAGGCGGATGGTGCGGGTGCCGTTCCTGGCCGCCGGGCGGCGGGCAGGAACGGCACCCGCAC
>NZ_JASKYR010001078.1:0-1895 GCF_041028215.1 Streptomyces flavofungini | reverse complement strand
CCCTGAAGGCGCTCCGCGCCCTTCTGCACGAGGCCGGTGTCCGGCGGGTCACCGAGGTCCGTGACGGCGATCCGCTGCCCCAGGGCGGCGCCCTCGTCGTACGGGCGGGCGGCACCGGCGCCGACCGGGCCCTCGGCGCCTTCGGCCTCCGGGGCCGGAGCGACCTGCCGGAGGGCGGCTACCGCCTGGCCGTCGGCCGCTTCGGGGGACGGGACACCGTGGCCCTGGACGGAACCGGCGAGGACGGCCTCTTCCACGGCGTACAGACCCTGCGTCAGCTGACGGCCGCGAAGACCCGTCTGATCCCGGGGGTGCGGGTGCGCGACTGGCCGGGCACCGCCGTGCGCGGCCTGACCGAGGGCTTCTACGGCACTCCGTGGACCCGCGAGCAGCGCCTGGCCCAGGTGGACTTCCTGGGCCGCACCAAGCAGAACCGCTACCTCTACGCCCCCGGCGACGACCTCTACCGCCAGGCCCGCTGGCGCGAGCCCTACCCGGCCGGGCAGCGCGCAGACTTCCGCGCGCTCGCCGAGCGCGCCGAGGCCAACCACGTCACGCTCGCCTGGGCCGTCGCGCCCGGCCAGGCCATGTGCATGTCCTCGGACCGGGACGTCAGGGACCTCATCCGCAAGATGGACGCGATGTGGGCCCTGGGCGTCCGCGCCTTCCAGCTCCAGTTCCAGGACGTCAGCTACAGCGAGTGGCACTGCGAGAAGGACGCCGAGACGTTCGGCAGGGGCCCGAAGGCCGCCGCGAAGGCGCAGGCGCGGGTGGCCAACGCCGTCGCCGCGCACCTGGCCGAGCGCCACCCGCGCGCGGAGCCGCTCTCCCTCATGCCCACGGAGTACTTCCAGGACGGCACGACCGAGTACCGCGCGGCCCTCTCGGACGACCTGGACCGCCGCGTGCAGGTGGCGTGGACGGGCGTGGGAGTGGTCCCCAAGACCATCACCGGACGGGAACTGGCGGGCGCCAGGGACGCCTTCGGCCCGCACCCGCTGGTCACGATGGACAACTACCCGGTCAACGACTTCGCGCAGGGCCGCATCTTCCTGGGCCCCTACACCGGCCGTGAGCCCGCCGTCGCCACCGGCTCGGCCGCCCTCCTGGGCAACGCCATGGAGCAGCCCTCGGCCTCCCGCATCCCGCTCTTCACCGCCGCCGACTACGCCTGGAACCCCCGCGCCTACCGCCCCCACGAGTCCTGGCTCGCCGCCATCGACGACCTGGCGGGCGGCGACGCGAAGGCGCGGGGCGCGCTGCGGGCCCTCGCGGGCAATGACGCCTCCTCCGTGCTCGGCGCCGAGGAGTCGGCGTATCTGCGCCCCCTCATGCGGGACCTTTGGCAGGCCCGTACGACGACGGACCGGGCCAGGACCGAGGAGTCCGCCAAGGCCCTGCGCGCGGCGTTCGGCGTCATGCGCGAGGCGCCGCGACGGCTCGCGGGCAGCGCGCTCGACGACGAGATCCGGCCGTGGATCGCCAAGCTCGGCACCTACGGCGAGGCCGGTCAGACCGCCGTGGACATGCTGCGCGCCCAGTCCGCCGGGGACGGAGCCGCCGCCTGGCGCGCCGCGCGCAGGCTGACGGTGCTGCGCGAGGAGCTGAAGGCCACCGGGGTGACCGTCGGCGAAGGGGTGCTCGACCCGTTCCTGACCCGGGCGCGGAAGGCGTACGCGGCGTGGGCGGGGACGGACAGCGAGCGGGCCTCGGACCGTGCGACGGCCCGCTTCGGCTCCGCGCACACCCTGGCCGCCGTGACGGCGCTCACCGACCCCGGCAGCGAGGGCAGCGTCGAGGTACACGTGCCGGGCGAGGGCTGGCGGCGGATCGGCCCGCTCTCGGCCGACGGCTTCACGGAGATCGGCCTCACGCGGAAGGGCGGGGCCGATAAG
>NZ_JASKYR010001077.1:0-2183 GCF_041028215.1 Streptomyces flavofungini | reverse complement strand
GGGGCGACCGCGGCGGCCACCCCGGCGAGGGSGGCGAAGGAGCAGAGGGCGGCGACGCGTTTCTTCATCGGCTTCCAAGTCGTTCAGGGCGGGATGCGGGGCCGTGCGCACGACGGCCTTCGGCGCATCGTCTCCGCGCGGACCGCCCGGATCGGGTAGTTCTGCCGATGAATGACCTGAAAGGAGCAGCGCCTCGAATGGGCGTCAGTCCTTACCGCCTGCCAAGAGGGTGCCCACTAGAGGAGGGTGAGCTGCGTCGGGCCCGCTGCCCGGGGCGGCTCCGGGACGCGGATGCGCCGGGACGCGCCCGCGCGCGTGGGGCCGATGCCGAACTCCTCGGCGAGCTGGTGCACTTGGCGGGTGATGCGCCGCTGGTACCACTTGGGGGCGTAGGCGCCTTCCGCGTACAGCCGCTCGTAGCGCCGCACGAGGTGCGGGTGGTGCTGCCCGAGCCAGGCCATGAACCACTCGCGTGCCCCGGGCCGCAGATGCAGCACCAGGGGCGTCACCGAGGTCGCCCCGGAGGCGGCGATGGCCCGCACGGTGGCGCGGAGCTGGTCGGGGTGGTCACCGAGGAAGGGGATGACGGGGGCCATCAGGACGCCGCAGCCGATGCCGTGCTCACTCAGGGTGCGTACGGCGTCCAGGCGCCGCTCCGGGGCGGGGGTGCCCGGCTCCACGGTGCGCCACAGCTCGGGGTCGGTGAAGCCGACGGAGACGGAGATGCCGACGTCGGTCACCGCCGCCGCCTCGCGCAGCAGGTCGAGGTCGCGCAGGATCAGCGTGCCCTTGGTCAGGATCGAGAAGGGGTTGCCCCGGTCGCGCAGGGCCCTGATGATCCCCGGCATCAGCCGGTAGCGGCCCTCGGCCCGCTGGTAGCAGTCGACGTTGGTGCCCATGGCGATGTGGTCGCCGTGCCAGCGGGGCGAGGCGAGCTGGCGGCGCAGCAGTTCGGCGGCGTTGACCTTGACGACGATCTGGCTGTCGAAGCCCAGTCCGGTGTCCAGGTCGAGATAGCTGTGGGTCTTGCGGGCGAAGCAGTAGACGCACGCGTGCGTGCAGCCACGGTAGGGGTTGACCGTCCATTCGAACGGCATCCGGGACGCGCCCGGCACACGGTTCACGATCGATCTGGCGCGTATCTCGTGGAAGGTGACGCCCGCGAACTCCGGGGTGTCGAAGGTTCTCGTCGTCACCGAGTCCGCGCCGAACAGCGCGGGGTCGGCGCGGCCCTGACGGGGTCCGTCGGAGAGGTTCTCCCAGCGCATGACGCCTCCTCGGTAGCTCTGGCCTCACAATAGAACACATGTTCCCTTGATCGTGCGACCGACGCGGGCGGCTTGGGCGGCTTGGGCGGCGTGGGCGCCTGGGGCGGCGTGGGCGCGGCGGATCTTGGTAAGGTCCCGGCAGACGCGCGGCACGCGCGGCACCACCGCGACGAGGGAGGTCGATGAATATGGCCCGCCAGGCCCTTCACCGGCATGCCCCTGTCCGGGCCGCACGAGCCTGAGCGCGGCCCGGTCGTTCGAACGAAACGACCTGGAGTGTCACGTGTCCTCTTCCTTCGCTTCCTCCGCGTCTCCCGCCTCATCCGCTTCCCCCGCCTCATCCGCGTCTCCCGCCACCGCCGACCTGACCACCGAGCGCCTCACGCTGCGGCCCTGGTCGTCCGGTGAGGTCGCCGACGTGCTCACCGGGCGCCGCTCGGCGCACTGGGCCGACGACTTCCCCGCCGAGGGCGACGGCGTCATCGCGGGCGTCATCGCCGCGCAGACCGCCGAGGGTCCCGCCGACCCCGGTGCGCACGGCCACCGGCTGATCGTCGAGCGGGCGAGCGGTGCCGTCGTCGGCTCCATCAGCCTGCTCTGGCCGCCGCACGAGGGCGCGGTGGAGTTCGGCTACGGAGTCGTGGCCTCCCGGCGCGGCCTCGGCTACGCCCCGGAGGCCGCCCGCGCCCTCGTGGCCCACGCCCTGGCCCTGCCCGGGGTCACCGCGGTGTACGCCCAGGTGGAACTCGCCAACCCGGCGTCCGTCCGCGTCCTTCAGAAGGCGGGCCTGCGCCGCGTGAGCGGTGACGGCGAGACGGCCAGGTACCGCGCCACGGCGCCGGACCAGGCGTAATTCGAAGGCCGGGCCCGGCGCCGCGGAAGCCGTTCCGCGCCCGGGCCCGGCACCCGGCCCGT
>NZ_JASKYR010001076.1:0-1805 GCF_041028215.1 Streptomyces flavofungini | reverse complement strand
CCCCGATGGAGCATGACCCTGCCCGCGCGCCACCCCTAATCTGCGAAGAAACCCCCGTAGGAACCGCAAGAACCCTCGTGGAACCCAGGCGAAAACCGGATCCGCCGCCGGCGGCAGCCGTCCCACCCCCAGAACACAGGAGCCCCGCATGAGCGAGATCCCGCAGGAGCGTCGCGTCGTCACCGCCATCCCCGGCCCGAAGTCGCAGGAGCTCCAGGCCCGCCGTACCGCCGTGGTCGCCGGCGGCGTGGGCTCCGTCCTGCCCGTCTTCGCGGCCCGCGCGGGTGGCGGCATCATCGAGGACGTCGACGGCAACCGTCTGATCGACTTCGGCTCCGGCATCGCCGTGACGTCCGTCGGCGCCTCCGCCGAGGCCGTGGTCCGCCGCGCCTCCGCCCAGCTCGCGGACTTCACGCACACCTGCTTCATGGTCACGCCCTACGAGGGGTACGTGGCCGTCGCCGAGGCGCTCGCCGAGCTGACGCCGGGCGACCACGAGAAGAAGTCGGCGCTGTTCAACTCCGGCGCCGAGGCCGTCGAGAACGCCGTCAAGATCGCCCGTGCGTACACCAAGCGCCAGGCCGTCGTCGTCTTCGACCACGGCTACCACGGCCGCACGAACCTCACGATGGCGCTGACGGCCAAGAACATGCCGTACAAGCACGGCTTCGGCCCGTTCGCGCCCGAGGTCTACCGCGTGCCCGTCGCCTACGGCTACCGCTGGCCGACCGGCGCCGAGAACGCCGGGCCCGAGGCCGCCAAGCAGGCCATCGACCAGATCAGCAAGCAGGTCGGCGCGGAGAACGTGGCCGCGATCATCATCGAGCCGGTGCTCGGCGAGGGCGGCTTCATCGAGCCCGCCAAGGGCTTCCTGCCCGAGATCGTGAAGTACGCCAACGACAATGGCATCGTCTTCGTCGCGGACGAGATCCAGTCCGGCTTCTGCCGCACCGGCCAGTGGTTCGCCTGCGAGGACGAGGGCATCGTCCCCGACCTGATCACCACGGCCAAGGGCATCGCGGGCGGCCTGCCGCTCGCCGCCGTCACGGGCCGCGCCGAGATCATGGACGCCGCGCACTCCGGCGGCCTCGGCGGCACCTACGGCGGCAACCCGGTCGCCTGTGCCGGTGCGCTCGGCGCCATCGAGACGATGAAGGAGCTCGACCTCAACGCCAAGGCCAAGGCGATCGAGTCGGCGATGAAGACCCGGCTGTCCGCGATGGCCGAGAAGTTCGACATCATCGGCGACATCCGCGGCCGTGGCGCGATGATCGCCATCGAGCTGGTCAAGGACCGCGCGACCAAGGAGCCGAACCCGGAGGCGACCGCCGCGCTGGCCAAGGCCTGCCACGCCGAGGGCCTGCTCGTCCTGACCTGCGGCACGTACGGCAACGTGCTGCGCTTCCTGCCGCCGCTGGTCATCGGCGACGACCTCCTGAACGAGGGCCTGGACATCATCGAGGGCGCCTTCGCCCGCGTCTGACCGACGCCATCGCCGGACGGGGCCCGTACGAAATCGCGTACGGGCCTCGGCCATGTCCACGAGTCCGCGACAGCGCCCGCGACCGGCCCCCTCGCACCCCCCGGCACCCGCTCTGACGTGCACGGACACCACATCGTGAGGTCTCTGCCGAGGCCCCCGTGGCAGCGGGCCACCGTCGGGGCGTGTGAAGAAGGTGTGCGAGCCCCATGTCGGGATGCCGATGTGCCTGTCGGCCGCCCATTCCCTGCCGTACGGTTTCTGCAGATGAGAGAAACACCCCGCCCACAGGAGACTGTGGGTGACACCAAGGCGGAGCCTCCCC
>NZ_JASKYR010001075.1:0-2105 GCF_041028215.1 Streptomyces flavofungini | reverse complement strand
GTCCCTGGAGAAGCACCCGGAGATCGCCGAGGTCCTGGCCCCCATCACGGCGAAGCTGAACAACACGGTGGCCCGTGACCTCAACTCGAAGGTGGACGTGGACGGCCAGGACCCGCACGAGGTGGCCAAGGACTGGCTGATCAAGGAGGGCTTCGTCAAGGAGTAGCCGCGGCGGGGAGCCGGAGGTCCCGGTTCAGCAGCTCGGGACGTCGGCGCCCTTCTTGAGGGCACGCAGGGCGTCGACCGTCCCGTCCAGTGTCGTGATGGGGATCAGGCGCAGCCCCTCGGGCTTCTCCGCCTCGGCGTCGGCGCACTCGTCCTTGGGCACGAGGAAGACGCTCGCCCCGTCGCGCCGGGCGGCCTGCGTCTTCAGGGCCACGCCGCCGACCGCGCCGACCTTGCCGGATGCGGTGATCGTGCCGGTGCCCGCGATGTCGCGGCCGCCGGTCAGGTCGCCGCCGCTGCCGTCGCCGTCGAGCTTGTCGATGATGCCGAGCGAGAGGAACAGGCCCGCGCTGGGGCCGCCGATCTTGCCGAGGTCGGCCTGGACCTTCACCTTGCCGGTGTCGTCCACGCCGTTCGCCTTGAGGTAGCCGAGCGCCGCCTTCGTGGCGTCGTCCTGCGACTCCTTCATGTCGCCGAGGTTGTGCTCCTCGACTTCCTTGACGTTGTCGCCGGTCGGATACACGGCGTTCTTGGGCATCACCGCACGGTCGGTACGGAACCAGCCGTCCACGACGTCACCGAGCCGCACCTTCATCTGCGGCCCCGTGGCCACGATGGTCGTCATCCGCAGCGCGCCCTCGGTCTTCCGGGTCGGCATCCCGGTGATGGTGAGCACCGTCTTCCCCTCGTGCTTCCCGAGGACATCGGCGGTCCCCCCCGGCTGAGCCACGGCGAACGGCAACGGCGCGAACCCGGCGACAGCCAGCAGAGCCACCACGGGCAGCGCGCAGACGGCGAGGGCCTGGAGACGCGTGAGACGAGAGAGGGAGAACAGCACGGGATCAATCTAACGTGACACCACAGACACCGCCGGAGCCCGGCCCGCAGCCGGGCCAGGATCAAGCCCGTCCGGCGATTGAGGACGAGCCAGGCGCAGCCGGCGACAGGGCGGGGCGGAACAAGGGGCAGAACAAGCGGAACAAGGGGCAGAACAAATGGACGCCGCTCAAACCGCGCGGTCAGCGCAACGCGTCGGCGACCTCTCGCGCCGCGTCCACCACCCGCGGCCCCACCCGCTCCGGCACCGAGTCCGACAGCATCACCACGCCCACGCTGCCCTCTATGCCCGTCACCCCGACCAGCGGCGCCGCCGCCCCGCTGGCCCCGGCCTCCAGCTCGCCGTGGGTGAGCGCGTACCCCGGGTCGGTGACCAGGTTCTGGCGGGCGGCGAGGATGGCGCGGCCCGCGGCGCCCCGGTCGAGGGGGTGCCGGAACCCCGTGCGGTAGGCGACGTGGTAGTCCGTCCAGGTCGGTTCGACGACGGCGACCGCGAGGGCCTCCGTGCCGTCGACGAGGGTGAGGTGGGCCGTCGCCCCTATGTCCTCCGCGAGCGAGCGCAACGCGGGCAGCGCGGCCTCACGCACCAGCGGGTGCACCTGGCGGCCGAGCCTGAGGACGCCGAGGCCCACCCGGGCCCGGCCGCCCAGGTCACGCCGGACGAGGGCGTGCTGTTCGAGCGTGGCGAGCAGGCGGTACACGACGGTGCGGTTCACACCGAGCTTGTTGGACAGCTCGGTGACCGTAAGACCGTGGTCGGTGTCGGCCAGCAGCTTGAGGACGCGCAGTCCTCGGTCGAGCGTCTGGGAAGTCTCCGCGGTCACGACGCCCACTCCTTAAGTGAGGGACGGCGGCCTCCTTACGCGGCGGTTGCGCCGCCGGTCCCGTGGGCGACGCGCGTCAGAGGCCGCCGGTCGGAACTCCGGCTGCGCTCCGCGGCGGCGCTGCCACGGGGCGTGTGCGTTGCCGGGACATTAACCAGGTCGTCCCGCTCAGCGGAAGACTCCGTCCAGAATCCGGGCACGGCAACGCCCCTAGCGCCCCCCATTGCCCCGTTACGCGGGGGGCGCAGCAAAAACACCGCGCCCCACCCCGCACAGGAC
>NZ_JASKYR010001074.1:0-2196 GCF_041028215.1 Streptomyces flavofungini | reverse complement strand
GTCTCGACGCGCGCCGGGCCGCCGCGCCCCGGCAGCCCGAACGGCCCGCGCCGCCGCCGGAGCTGCTCGCCACGCTGGCCGGCCGCCACAACGCGGGCCTCAGCCTGGGCAGGCTCGGGCGCTGGACCGAGGCGGGCGAGGTGCACCGCGTGCGGGAGCGGGTGGCGGGACCCGACCACCCGGACACCCTGCGCTGCCGCCACAACCTCGCCTACAACCTCAGCCGTCTCGGGCGCCTTGAGGACTCCTACCGGCTGGCCGAAGAGGTGGCGGCGGCGCGGGCCCGCGTCCTCGGCGCGACCCACCCCGACACCCTCGTCACCCGCTACGAAGTCGCCTATGCGCTAGGTCAGTTGGGCCGCTGGCACGAGGCGCTGCGCACCTACCGGGAGGTGGCCGACGCACGGGTGCGGGCACTCGGAGCCGACCACCCCGACACGCTCGCCGCCCGCTACGAGGTCGGCATCAGCCTCGGCAGGCTCGGGCGCAGCGCCGAGGCGCTGGTGCTGTACCGCGACCTGGTCGACGACCGCACCCGCGTCAGCGGCCCCAGCGACCCCGAGACACTGCGGGCCCGCCATGGACTCGGCGTGAACCTCGGGCGGCTCGGCCGCTGGGAGGAGGCCCTGGCCGAGGCGCGGGACGTGTGCGCGATCCGGGAGCGGGTCCTCGGCCCGGACCACCCGGACACGCTGGTCAGCCGCCGCGAGGTGGCGGTCGGCCTCGGCTGGCTCGGGCGCTGGCCCGACGCGCTGACCGAGTACCGCAGGGTGGCCGCCGCCCGCGAGCAGGTGCTCGGCGCCGGTCACCCGGACGCCCTGGCCAGCCGCAACGACGAGGCGCACTGCCTGGAGCAGCTCGGCAGGGGCACCGAGGCCGTCGAGCTGTACCGCAGGGTGGCGGCGCTCCGCCAGCAGCGGGCCGCGGGCGGCCTGTGAGTGATCCGATGCGGGACCGGTGGGTCCGGTCCCGGTCACGCGGGGTCCTCGACGGTGGTCCTTCGTGTTAGGAAGAGCCATGTCTGATCGCGATGTGTACGACGCCGTCATCGTCGGCGGTGGCCACAACGGTCTCGTCGCCGCCGCCTATCTCGCCCGCGCCGGACGTTCCGTGCTGCTCCTTGAGCGGCTCGGCTCCACCGGCGGCGCCGCCGTCTCCAGCAGGCCCTTCCCCGGGGTCGACGCGCGGCTCTCGCGCTACTCCTACCTGGTCAGCCTGCTCCCGAAGAAGGTCGTGCGGGACCTCGACCTGGACTTCCGGGTGCGCACCCGCACCGTCTCCTCCTACACCCCGGCCGAGCGCGACGGCCGCCCCACCGGTCTGCTCGTCGGCGGCGGCGAGGCCCGCACCCGGCGGGCGTTCACCCGGCTGACCGGCGACACCAAGGAGTACGAGGCCTGGCGGGAGTTCTACGCGATGACCGCCCGCCTCGCGGGCCGCGTCTTCCCCACGCTCACCGAACCGCTGCCGTTCCGGGCGGAGCTGCGCGCCCGCGTCGACGACGCCACCGCGTGGCGCACGCTCTTCGAGGAGCCCATCGGCGCGGCGATCGAGCAGCGCTTCGCCGACGACCTGGTGCGCGGCGTGGTGCTCACCGACGCCCTCATCGGCACCTTCGCCGACGCCAACGACCCCTCCCTGGCGCAGAACCGCTGCTTCCTCTACCACGTCATCGGCGGCGGCACCGGCGACTGGAACGTCCCCGTGGGCGGCATGGGCGCCCTCACCGACGCGCTCGCCGACTCCGCGCGCGCCGCGGAAGCCACGCTGCGCACGGGGTGCGAGGCGACGCGGATCGCCACCGACGGGCGGCGCGCCGAGGTCACCTACCGGCAGGACGACGCGGGCGAGCACACCGTCGCCGCCCGGCACGTCCTGGTCAACGCCTCCCCGCAGGCCCTCGCCGCGCTCCTCGGCGAGCAGCCGCCCGCGCCCGCCGAAGGCGCCCAGCTCAAGGTGAACATGCTGCTCAAGCGGCTGCCGAGACTCCGCGACAGCACGGTCGACCCGAACGAGGCGTTCGCGGGCACCTTCCACATCGCCGAGGGCTACGAGGAACTGGCCACCGCCTACGCGCAGGCCGCCGCCGGAACGCCGCCCACCGCGCCGCCCTCCGAGATCTACTGCCACTCGCTCACCGACCCGACGATCCTCGCCCCCGACCTCGTCGAGCGCGGCTACCAGACCCTCACCCTC
>NZ_JASKYR010001073.1:0-1837 GCF_041028215.1 Streptomyces flavofungini | reverse complement strand
CCGTCCCTGACCAGGCTACCCGCACATGGAAGCCATTTCCCCCGCGCGCCCCCGCCCGTGCACCCATGCGCCCCACTCGCAGGATCGATGCTCCTCCCCCGCCCTCGCGAGCGCCCGTAACCCGCCCTGCGGTGACAGCGCCTGCGCCGCGCCCGGCGCACACCCCGCGCGCGAGGACTGGGCGACGCAGGCCACCGGCAGCGCCACCGTGGCCCGGCGGCTCTGGCAGCAGCAGCCCAAGGCGTCGATCCTGCTGCCCACCGGGCGGACGTTCGACGCGATCGACGTGCCGGAGACCGCCGGATTCCTCGCGCTCGCCCGGATGGAGCGGATGGAGCTCGCCCTCGGCCCCGTGACGCGTACGCCGGACCGGCGCATGCAGTTCTTCGTGCTGCCCGGCGCCGCGGCCAAGAACCCCGACCTCATCCGCACGCTGGGCTGGCCCCCCGCCGCCATCGACCTGGACACGCTCGGCGAGGGCGCCTATGTGGCCGCTCCGCCCACCCGCTTCGGCGCGTCGGGGGCGGTCCAGTGGGCCTGCCACCCGACCGCGGCCAACCGCTGGCTGCCGGACGCCGAGGAGATCATCTCCCCGCTGGCGTACGCGTGCGGCAGGGAAGCCCGCCGCTGACCCGTTGAGCCGTTGACCGCGCCGCGACCGTGCCCGACGTATCGTGCGGGAACGGCGAAGGCGGCGAAGGGTGGCACGGTGACCGAAGCGGCGGCGGTACGCGTGACAGGGCTCTGGAAGCGCTTCGGGGAGCAGGTGGCCGTGGCGGGGATCGACCTGGCGCTGCCCGCGGGCAGGTTCATCGGCCTCGTCGGGCCGAACGGCGCGGGCAAGACCACCACGCTCTCCATGGTCACCGGCCTGCTCAGGCCCGATCAGGGCACCGTCGAGGTCGTCGGCCACGACGTCTGGCGCGATCCCGTACGGGTCAAGGCACGCATCGGCGTCCTCCCTGAGGGCCTGCGGCTCTTCGAGCGGCTCTCGGGGCGCGAACTCCTCGCGTACACGGGCAGGTTGCGCGGGCTTCCCGGCGCCGAGGTCGACAAGCGCGCCACCCAGCTCATGGACGTGCTCGACCTCGCGGGCGCCCAGCACAAGCTCGTCGTCGACTACTCCACCGGTATGCGCAAGAAGATCGGCCTCGCGGCGGCGCTGCTGCACAACCCCGAAGTGCTCTTCCTCGACGAGCCGTTCGAGGGCGTCGACCCGGTCTCGGCCCAGACGATCCGCGGCGTCCTTGAGCGCTACACCGCGTCCGGCGCCACCGTCGTCTTCTCCTCGCACGTCATGGAGCTGGTCGAGTCGCTCTGCGACTGGGTCGCCGTCATGGCCGCGGGCCGCATCCGGGCGCAGGGCACCCTCGACGAGGTGCGCGGCACCGAGACTTCGCTCCAGCGGGCCTTCCTCGAACTGGTCGGGGCGGGCGGCCGTGACGCGGGCTCCGACCTGGACTGGCTGGGAGGCGGACTCCGGTGAGCGACGCCGTTGCCGGTGCGGCTCCGGGGAGCGCTTCGCAGGGCCCTCCCGGGAGCGCCGCCATCACCCCCGTCCTCGTACGTCTGAAGCTGTCCCTGCTCCGCAACGGACTGCGCCAGTCCGCCGGGCGCAGGGCCGCCTACATCGCCTCGGTGACCGTCGCCCTGCTCTTCGCCGCGCTCCAGCTGCTCGGCCTGGTCGTGCTGCGCGGCGACCC
This sequence comes from Streptomyces flavofungini, assembly GCF_041028215.1. Taxonomy (GTDB): domain Bacteria; phylum Actinomycetota; class Actinomycetes; order Streptomycetales; family Streptomycetaceae; genus Streptomyces; species Streptomyces flavofungini_B. The sequence continues at coordinate 134 of NZ_JASKYR010001073.1, read as the reverse complement.
GCACGCCGCCACCGTCTGCGTCCTGCTGGCCGGGGTGCTCGCCCTCGGCTGGGCGGTCATGCCGCTGTTCTTCCCCAGCGGCGACGAGACGCTCGACCCCACCCGCCTGGTGATGCTGCCGCTGCGGCCGGGCC
>NZ_JASKYR010001072.1:0-1916 GCF_041028215.1 Streptomyces flavofungini | reverse complement strand
GCTGGGGGCGCTGCTGGCCCTCACCTGAGCACGGAGCTGCCCGGCCGCCCGGCTCAGCCCGCGCTGAAGCGGTCCCGCAGTTCGCGCTTGAGGATCTTCCCGCTGGCGTTGCGCGGCAGCTCGTCCACGAACAGGACCCGCTTGGGTGCCTTGAAGTGGGCGAGCCTGTCGCGCGCGTGGGTGATCAGCTCCTCCTCCATCAGCTCCTTGTCCTTGGCGACGACGACCGCGGTGACCGCCTCGATCCAGCGCTCGTCCGGCAGGCCGATCACGGCGGCCTCCGCGACGCCCGCGTGGGTGTACAGCGCGTCCTCCACCTGCCGCGAGGCGACGAGGACGCCGCCGGAGTTGATGACGTCCTTGACGCGGTCGACGACGGTGAAATAGCCGTCGGAGTCGCGTACGGCGAGGTCACCGGAGTGGAACCAGCCGTCGCGGAAGGCCTCCGCCGTCTCCTCGGGCTTCTCCCAGTAGCCCTGGCACAACTGCGGCGAGCGGTAGACGACTTCGCCCTGTGTGCCGTCCGGCACCTCCTGGCCCGCCTCGTCGACGACGCGCGCCTCGACGAAGAGCACGGGGCGCCCGCAGGAGTCCATGCGGCCCTCGTGCTCGTCGGGGCCGAGGACGGTGGCGAGGGGGCCGATCTCGCTCTGCCCGAAGCAGTTGTAGAAGGCGAGCCCGGGGAGCCGGTCCCGCAGCCGCTCAAGGACCGGCACGGGCATGATCGACGCCCCGTAGTAGGCCTTGCGCAGGGCGCCGAGTTCGCGGGCGGCGAAGTCCGGGTGGTTGGCGAGGCCGATCCAGACGGTGGGCGGCGCGAAGAGGCTGTCGGCGCGGCCCGTCTCGACGAGGTCGAAGATCTGCCCCGCGTCGGGGCCGTCCAGGATGGTGTTCTCGGCGCCGACGGCGAGGTAGGGCAGCAGGAAGACGTGCATCTGCGCCGAGTGGTAGAGCGGGAGGGAGTGGACGGGGCGGTCGGCCGCCTTCAGGTCGAGGGCGGCGATGGCGCTGGCGTACTCGTGGACCAGCGCCCCGTGCGTGAGCATGGCGCCCTTCGGCTGGGCGGTGGTGCCCGAGGTGTACAGGAGCTGGACCAGGTCGTCGCCGCCCGGACCCTCGCCCTCGGCCTCGTACGCGGGTGCGCCGGGCAGCCGGGCGAGGAGCGAGTCCGCCGTGTCGCGCAGCGCCAGGGTCCGTGTCCCCGCCGGGAGCCGGTCCGCGAGGCCGGGGTCGGTGAGGACGAGGGAGCTGCCGGACTGGCCGACGACATAGCCGAGGTCGTCGCCGGTCAGGTTCTGGTTGACCGGCACATGGATCAGTCCCGCCCGCGCGCAGGCGAGGAAGCCGATCAGATAGGCGTCGGAGTTGTGGGCGTAGGCGCCGACCCGGTCGCCGCGGCCCAGGCCCTGCGCGCGCAGCACCTGGGCCGCGCGCGATACGGCCGTGTCGAGTTCCCCGTACGTCCATGACCGCTCGCCGTAGTGGAGCGCCGGGCGCCGTGGCACTCGGCGCGCGCTGCGGCTGAGGACTCCGTCGACCGTGTTGTCGCGTGCACCCGTCATGGCGTGATCCTGAGCGCCGGGCACCGCCCCGGTCAAGGGACGGCACCGAGCACGTCCCGGAGGCCGTCACAGATGACATACCGCTTGGTACGCTCAACCGCTCCTTCCCTCAACGATGTTGGGAGGCACCATGAGCACCACCCGACCCACCCCCCCCCCCCCCCCCCCCCCCCCCCCCCCCCCCCCCCCCCCCCCCCCCCCCCCATCGACCCGTACGAGACGGCTGTCCGCCGTCGGGGTCACCCTGCTGACCGCCCTGGCCCTGCTGCCGTCCGGCGCGGGGGCCGCCGACCGTGACGCGCACCCCTCCGGCGGCGGTCTGCACGCCACCCTCCGCTACACCGAGTACGGCAT
>NZ_JASKYR010001071.1:0-1401 GCF_041028215.1 Streptomyces flavofungini | reverse complement strand
GCATGGGGCCCGGCGGGCCGGTGGGCGACGGTCGTGCGTGCGACTGAAGCCGTGCGACTAGAGCCGGTGGACCGGTTCCGTGGTGCGGCCCGAATATGCCATGGCATCCTGGCGATTGCCCCCCAGACCCCGGAGGCGATGTGACGTCATCACAGGAGAACGCGGCACGGCGACGGGACGACCAGACCCTGCGACGGGACGACCAAACTCCGAAGAACCCGGGCGAAAAGGTCGTTGAGCTGGAACGCAAGGTGAGTCAGCTCGAACAGGCGGTCGAGTCCCATGCCACGGTGGACCAGGCGATCGGCATCGTGGTCGCCGTGGGCCAACTGACCCCGGAGCAGGCCTGGACGGTCCTCCGGGAGACCTCCCAGCACACCAACACCAAGCTGACCCGCGTGGCGGATCTGATCGTGGCGTGGGGCTGCGCGGGAGACCTGCCGGAGGACATCCGCAAGGAGCTTGACGCGAGCCTGGCGAGGGCGCAGTCGCGGTCGGACTGCGCGGAGCCTACGAGATAACGCCGCTGTGGTTGTTGCTGTCGCCCTCGGCGAGGGTGTGGGCGACGAGGGCGTTGGCGTGCCCGTGCCCGAGCCCGTGCTCGGCCTTGAGCCAGGCGACGAGCTCCATGTGGCGGCTGAGCGGCGACTCCCGTATCAGCGCCTTCCAGTCGCCCACGGGCCGCCCGTACTTCTTCTCGATGGAGGGAAAGTAGCTGGCGGGGCCCTGAACCTTGGCGGCCATGCGGGTTGATCCTCTCGGTCGGTCATACGGGCGAGCGCGGTGCGCGGTGTGCGGTGCGCACGCGGTTACGGGTATGACGGCGGGGGAGGCTGGATCTCATCGCTACGGGGGCGTGTCCTGCGTCACACGAGACGGTGGCCGTACGCCCGAAACTCGCCCAGGCACCAGGCACCAGGCACCAGGCACCAGGCACCAGGCACCAGGGCACCAGGCCCTATGCCTGATACTCGCTCAGGTCGATGGAGGAGACGCGCACGGGATACCCGTGAACGGGATGGCTGATCTCCCGTTCGGTCACCATGCCGAGCTTGCGGCTGACGTTGGCGGAGGCGGTGTCGTCGAGGCGTACGAGGTTGATGACGCGGTCGAGCCCACGGTCTTGCAGCGCGAATTCGAGGGTGGCCTGCGCGGCCTCGGAGGCGTACCCCTGCCCCCAGAACTGCGCACCGAGCCGCCAGCAGATCCCGACGGAGCCCGCGAGGTCGGCGGGCTGGTCCACCGGGTGGAGCCCGACGGCCCCGGCAAGCTCACCGGACCCGAGCAGCTTGACGGCGAACACCCCGAACCCTTCCTCGTCCCACTCCTCCTCCCACCGCTCGATCTCCTCGGCGGTGAACTCCAGATCCCGCACCGTTCCGTCCCCGACCCACCGCATGA
>NZ_JASKYR010001070.1:0-1746 GCF_041028215.1 Streptomyces flavofungini | reverse complement strand
GCGGATGACCAGTCGGTCCATGCCCGCATCCTGCACCCCTTCGACGGCTCCCAAGCCATATCGGCGTTCTTTCCCTCCCGCCGCACCGCACGATTCAGATGATCATGACCCGGCGCCCGCGCGTGTGACCGGCCTTGCTGTCGATGTGCGCCGCCGCGGCGTCGGCGAGCGGGTACGACTTCTCGACGGGGATGTGGAGCCTGCCCCGCGCGATGAGATCGGCGGCCTCGGCCAGGGCGTCCGGCACGCTCCCGGCCACGCCGGAGAAGCGGACGCCGTGTTCCGCCGCGCCGAGATCCGCGATGGTGATCACCTTGCCCGCGTCCCCGGTCAGCTCGACGAGTTCGGCCAGCACGCCCGAGCCCGCGAGGTCGAGGGCCGCGTCGACGGGGCCGAGCCGCCGCACCCGCTCGACCCAACCCTCGCCGTACGTCGTGGCGAGGGCGCCCAGGTCGCGCAGGTACTCCTGGTTCGCGGCCCCGGCCGTGCCGATGACCGTGATGCCGCGCTCGCGGGCGATCTGCAGGACGGCCGAGCCGACTCCCCCGGACGCGCCGCTGACCAGCAGCGTCTGTCCGGGCCGTACACCGGTCTCGCCGATGACGCGCAGCGCGGTCTCCACCACCGAGGGGTACCCGGCCGCCTCCTGGAACGACAGGCCTTCGGGCATCCGGGCCCAGGCCCCGAGCACGGCGAACTCGGCGTAGGTGGCGGAGCCTTCGCCGAAGACGCGGTCGCCGACGGCGACTCCTTCGACGCCCTCGCCGATCTCGTCCACCACCCCGGCGGCGTCCAGGCCGACCCCCGCGGGCAGCTCGATGGGATGGGCCGACAGCTTCTGGCCCTCGCGGATTCTCCAGTCGACGGGGTTCACGCCCGCCGCCCGCACGGCGACGCGTATCTGGCCGGGGCCCGCGTGGGGCTCCTCGGCGTCTTCGAGTCGCAGGACGTCGGGACCGCCGAATTCGGCGAAGCTCACTCTCTTCATGCCGGGGAAGTTAGCACTAACGGTTAGCGTTTCAAAACCGTTCGGCTTAAGTAATCGTTCTGCTTCCATTGCAGTTACGAGTCCGGAACGGCTCCTATTTCACATCTGCTAGCTTTACGCGCATGACCGCGCCGCCAGGACGCCGGGAGCGCAAGAAGGCCGCGACCCGCCAGAAGATCGCCGACACCGCCCTGCGGCTCTTCATCGAGCGCGGATACGACGCGGTGGGCATCCGGGACGTGGCCGCCGAGGCCGACGTGGCCGTCACCACCGTCTTCTCGCACTTCGCCTCGAAGGAGGCGCTGGTCTTCGAGCGCGACGACGACTTCGAGCAGCGCCTCACGCGGGCGGTCACCGACCGCGCCCCCGACGAGCCGCTCATCCCCGCGCTCCGGCGCGAGATCCGGGACATGGTGCGCCACTGCGCGGCGGACGGCTCCGACCCGGTCTGGCGCATGATCGACGGCTCGCCCGCCCTGCGGCAGTACGAGGAGTCCATGCGGCTGCGCCACGCGGAGTCGCTGGCCACGGCCATCGCCGCGGGTCCCGGCGGCGACCGGACCCCGACCGCCTGCCGCACCCTCGCCCGGTTCGTGGTCGACGCCCACGCGCTCGGCCGCGAGGCGGCCGAGCCGGACGCCGCGGTGGACGAGATCTTCGCGATGATTGAGGCGGCCTGGGAGGCCGCTCTCCCCGCCCGGCCCGCGCGCGTCTCCGGCACGCCCTGACCGCCGCGGCCCGCCTCCCTTAGCCCACCC
>NZ_JASKYR010000107.1:0-14568 GCF_041028215.1 Streptomyces flavofungini | reverse complement strand
GGGGGCGGCGGAGGCGGCGAGGGCGCAGCGCCCGCGGCGGACGGCGGCAAGGGCAAGAAGCCCAAGCGGCCCAAGCGCACGGGCTGGCGGCGGATCTTCCCCACCTGGCGCATGGTCCTCGGCGGCTTCATCCTCGTCGTGCTGCTGGTCGTGGGCGCCTTCATGACCGGCTACTTCCTGGTCGAGATCCCCCCGGCCAACGCCGCCGCCACCAAGCAGAGCAACGTCTACCTCTACGCCGACGGCACCGAGATCGCCCGCGACGGCAAGGTCAACCGCGAGAACGTGCAGCTCAAGCAGGTCCCGCTGAAGGTCCAGCACGCCGTGCTCGCCGCCGAGGACCGCGACTTCTACAGCGAGTCCGCCGTCGACCCCAAGGCGATGATCCGCGCGGCCTTCAACACCGTCACCGGCAAGGGCAAGCAGTCCGGCTCCACGATCACCCAGCAGTACGTGAAGAACTACTACCTGGGCCAGGAACAGACGGTCACCCGCAAGGCCAAGGAGTTCTTCATCTCCATCAAGCTGGACCGCGAGGTGAGCAAGGACGACATCCTCTCCGGCTACCTCAACACCAGCTACTTCGGCCGCAACGCCTACGGCATCCAGGCCGCCGCCCAGGCCTACTACGGCAAGGACGTCAAGAAGCTCTCCACCGCCGAGGGCGCCTACCTCGCCACACTCCTGAACTCCCCCAACGCCTACGACGTCGCCACGCACCCCGAGAACAAGCCGCGCGCGGCCGGGCGCTGGAACTACGTCCTGGACGGCATGGTCAAGCAGGGCTGGCTGAGCAAGTCCGAGCGGGCGGGCACGAAGTTCCCGATGCCGGACGAGGCCAAGGGCGCCACCGGCCTGTCCGGCCAGCGCGGCTACGTCGTCAAGGCCGTCGAGGACTACCTCACCGACAACAAGATCATCGACGAGGACCGGCTCGCCAGGGGCGGCTACCGCATCACCACGACCCTCCAGAAGGACCGCCAGGACGCCTTCAAGAAGGCCGTCGACGAGCAGGTGATGTCCAAGGTCGACAAGGACGCCCGCAAGGTCGACCGCAACGTCCGCGCGGGCGGCGCGTCGATCGACCCGGAGACCGGCAAGGTCGTCGCGATGTACGGCGGCATCGACTACACCAAGCAGTACGTCAACAACGCGACCCGCCGTGACTACCAGGTCGGCTCCACCTTCAAGCCCTTCGTCTTCACCTCCGCGGTGGAGAACGGCTCGGTGACCCAGGACGGCCGCCCCATCACCCCGAACACCCCCTACGACGGCACCAACAAGCGTCCGGTGCAGGGCTGGAGCGGCGGCACGTACGCCCCCGAGAACGAGGACCAGGTCTCCTACGGCGACATCACCGTCAGCGAGGCCACCGACAAGTCCGTGAACTCGGTGTACGCCCAGATGGCCGTCGACGTCGGCTCCGACAAGGTCAAGAAGACCGCCGTCGCCCTCGGCGTCCCCGAGAACACCCCCGACCTCACCGCGTCCCCGTCCATTGCGCTCGGCCCGTCCACCGCGAGCGTCCTGGACATGACGGAGGCGTACGCGACCCTCGCCAACCACGGCAAGCACGGCACGTACACACTCGTCGAGGAGATCTCCAAGGACGGCGAGCAGGTCGAGCTGCCGGACCGGGACCGTACCGAGCAGGCCGTGTCCCGCGAGGCCGCCGACACCACCACCTCCATCCTCCAGAGCGTCGTCGAGGGCGGCACCGGCACGGCCGCCCAGGGCGCGGGACGCCCCGCCGCGGGCAAGACCGGCACCGCCGAGAACGACACCGCGGCCTGGTTCGCCGGGTACACGCCCGACCTCGCCACGGTGGTCGCCGTCATGGGCCAGAACCCCGACACCGGGGCCCACACGCCGCTGTACGGCGCGCTCGGCGAGGCCCGCATCAACGGCGGCGGCTATCCGGCCCGCGTCTGGGCGCAGTTCACCAAGGACGCCCTGGAGGGCAAGCCGGTCAAGGACTTCGACCTCCAGCTGGAAGACGGCGCGGACCTGCCCGTGCCGTCCGACTCCGCGACGGCTACGGGCGGCACCGACGAACCGGAGACGGACGGCGGCACCACCACCGACGGCGGCGAGGACGGCGGACCCACGGACGGCGGGACCACCGACGGCGGCGAGGACGACGGCGGCACCGCCACCGACGGCGGCCCCACGGACGGCGGGCCGACGGACGGCGGGCCCACGGACGGCGGCCAGACCGGCGGCCCGACGGGCGGCCAGACCGACGGCGGCACCCCGACGACCGGCGGCCCGACCGACGGCGGCGCCGCCCAGGGCGGCCCCGTCACCGGCGGCACCACAGGCCCGGGAGGCACGGCGACCGACGGCGGCGCGGCGGACGCGGGCGCCATCGGCGGCATGGACCCCTAAGGGCCCGGGGGCGCCGAGGCCCTAGTGTCCTGAGGTGGCCTTCAGGCCGACCACGGCGACCAGCAGCAGGCAGACGAAGAAGATCCGGGCGGCGGTGACGGGCTCACCGAGCACCACCATGCCGAGCACCGCCGCACCGGCCGCGCCGATGCCCACCCAGACGCCGTACGCCGTACCGATGGGCAGCGACTTCGCCGCGTACGACAGCAGGACCATGCTCGCGACGATGCCCGCGCCGGTCCCGAGGCTCGGCCAGAGCCGGGTGAATCCCTCGGTGTACTTCATCCCGATCGACCAGCCCACTTCGAGCAGACCGGCGACGATCAACAGAACCCAGGCCATGACGGCACCTCCGACGCTACGGGCGCCGCGCGGCGCCCACTGATGGGGGTGCGTCGTCTTTGCGTTTCCCGGTACGGCGCGTCTCGTCGGGGTCCCTCCACGGTAGCAAACAGCATGCGAGAGGGCCGGTGACCCCGGTCACCGGCCCTTCGCGGACGTATCGGCTACAGGTAGAGGCCCGTCGTGTCCTCGGAGCCCTCGAAGCGGTCCGCCGCGACCGCGTGCAGGTCGCGCTCGCGCATCAGGACGTACGCCACGCCCCGCACCTCGACCTCGGCACGGTCCTCCGGGTCGTACAGGACGCGGTCGCCCGGCTCCACGGTGCGGACGTTCTGCCCGACCGCGACCACCTCGGCCCACGCGAGCCGACGGCCCACGGCCGCCGTCGCCGGAATCAGGATGCCGCCGCCGGAGCGGCGCTCGCCCTCGCTGGTGTCCTGCCGCACGAGCACGCGGTCGTGCAGCATGCGGATCGGCAGCTTGTCGTCGTGGTGGGTCTTTGCGCTCACGCCCCCGAACCTACCTGCCCCGGCGGCCCCTGTGGCCCCCGGGTGGCCGGGACGGTCAGCGGCCGCGCCGCCGCGAGCTCACCACGAGGAGGCCCACCAGGCCCACGGCCACCAGCGCGACCGGGACGATCCGCTCGACGCGGGGCGAACCGTCCGCCGAGACGAGCTGGCCGCGCACATCGGAGACGAATCGGTTCGCCCCTACGTACGCCCGGCCGAGTGAGTTGTCCACGCTCGCCGCGACCTTCGCCTTCGCGTCGCCGACGATCGTCTTCGGGTGGACTCGCACCCCGATCTCGTCGAGCGTGTCGGCGAGCTGGTCGCGCCGGCGCTTGATGTCCGCCTCGATCTGCGCAGGGGTCCTGGCATCCGACACCGCGCTGCCTCCGTGGTCGTATCGGTCGTTTCGGCCGTGTGGTGAGAAACGATGGACGTCTGACCCACAGTCTGTCAGCTCCGGGCCCACCGCACCCCACGGCACCCCTATTACGCTCGATCCCGTTCACCACACCTTTTGCGCAGCACTTCGCTGCGAAGCCCCCCGCGAGGAGACCGAAGATGAGCGAGCGACTCAAGACCGGCGACACGGCCCCGGCCTTCACCCTGCCCGACGCCGACGGCAAGGACGTCTCGCTGGCCGACCACAAGGGCCGCAAGGTCATCGTCTACTTCTACCCGGCCGCGCTCACCCCCGGCTGCACGAAGCAGGCCTGCGACTTCACGGACAACCTCGACGTGCTGGCCGCCGCCGGTTACGACGTCATCGGCGTCTCCCCCGACAAGCCGGAGAAGCTCGCGAAGTTCCGCGAGCAGGAGAACCTCAAGGTCACACTGGTCGGCGACCCCTCCAAGGAGACCCTGGAGGCGTACGGCGCCTTCGGCGAGAAGAAGCTGTACGGCAAGACGGTGACCGGCGTGATCCGCTCCACCGTGGTGGTCGACGAGCAGGGCAAGGTCGAGCACGCGTTCTACAACGTGAAGGCGACGGGCCACGTGGCGAAGATCATCAAGGACCTGGGGGTCTGAGGGCCCGGGTGTCCGGCGAGCGGTCGGCAGCCGCGACTCGGCAACTGTGACAAAAGCCCCCCTCACGGGGGGCTTTCGTTTGCGTCGGCGATGTTCGAGCAAGTGATCTATGGGGGAGCCTGTCCGAAGAACGAAAGGAACTACTCCATGGCGGCCCACGAAGCGACCGAGGCCGATCACGAGGCGGTCAGACGCCACCGCACGCTGTTCCGGGCCGTCAAACGCCGCAAGAACCCGCCGCTCCGGCGCACCGACATCACGGTCACCGACGAAGCGGCGGTCAAGCGGGCGGTCAAAGCGGCCTCGCTCGGCAACGCCATGGAATGGTTCGACTTCGGCATCTACAGCTATCTGGCCGTCACCATCGGCCATGTGTTCTTCCCTTCCGGGAACGACACGGTCCAGCTGATCTCGTCCTTCGCGACCTTCGCCGTGTCGTTCCTGGTGCGGCCCATCGGCGGGATGGTCTTCGGGCCGATGGGCGACAAGATCGGGCGCAAGAAGGTCCTCGCGCTGACGATGATCATGATGGCCATCGGCACGCTCGCCATCGGCCTGATCCCGTCGTACTCCTCCATCGGCTTCTGGGCCCCGGTCCTGCTGATCCTCTTCCGCCTGGTGCAGGGCTTCTCGACGGGCGGTGAGTACGGGGGCGCGTCCACGTTCATCGCGGAGTACGCCCCGGACAAGCGGCGCGGCTACTTCGGCAGCTTCCTCGAACTCGGCACGCTGGCGGGCTACACGGGCGCCGCCGGTCTCGTCCTGATCCTCAACGCCTCGCTCGGCTCGGACACCATGGAGTCCTGGGGCTGGCGCATCCCGTTCCTCGTGGCGGGCCCGCTCGGCCTCGTCGGCCTCTACCTGCGGCTGAAGCTGGACGAGACGCCCGCGTTCCAGAAGATGGAGGACCAGAGCTACCACTCGGCCTCCGAGGGCGCGTCCACCGTGGAGACCACGGCCAAGGGCGACCTGGCGAAGATCTTCAGCCAGTACTGGCCGACGCTGATCCTCTGCATCGCGCTGGTCGGCGCGTACAACATCACGGACTACATGCTCCTGTCGTACATGCCGACCTACCTCTCCGACGAGCTCGGCTACGACGACTCGCACGGCCTCCTGATCCTCATCGGCACGATGATCGTCCTGATGCTGATCATCAGCCAGGTGGGCAAACTGTCGGACCGCTTCGGCCGCAAGCCCCTCCTGATGACGGGCATGGTGGGCTTCCTGGTCCTGTCCGTCCCGGCGTTCCTGCTGATCAAGCAGGGCAGCCTGGTGGCGGTCTCCGGCGGCATGCTCCTCCTCGGCCTCTCCCTGGTCTGCCTCCTCGGCACGATGTCGGCGACGCTCCCGGCCCTCTTCCCCACCTCGGTCCGCTACGGCTCCCTCTCCGTCGGCTACAACCTCTCCGCCTCCCTCTTCGGCGGCACCGCCCCCCTGGTGATCACGTCCCTGATCAGCGTCACCGGCACGGACATGATCCCGGCGTACTACTCGATGGCGGCGGCGCTGGTCGGCATCATCGCGGTGGCCTGCATGAAGGAGACGGCCCAGAAGCCGCTCTCGGGCTCCCCGCCGTCGGTGGAGACGAAGGAGGAAGCGGCGGAAATGGTCGAATCAGCGGCCCCGGCACCTCGCTTCTGACTTCGGCCGGCTCTCCGGCTCGCGGTGACGGCCCGCCCCCGTACAACTGGGGCGGGCCGTTCCGCATGTTGGGCGTGACGGTGCGATTGTCGGTTCGTTGGTCCGTTCGGGGCTGCGAACGCGTGGCCGGATGCGGAGGGGGACGATGCCGGTCAGTCCGTACACCAGGGATCGCCTGGCGGAGGCGGCGGGCGCGTCGCGGACACTGTCCGAGGCACTGGAGAAGTTGGGGGTGGACCCGAAGAGCGCGACGCGGAACTATCTGCGCGAGCGCATGCGGAAGCTGGGGGTCGACACGTCGCACTTCCGCCGGGAGGGGGCGCGGTGGACCAAGGAGGTCCTCGCGGCGGCGGCAGCGGCGTCGACGAGCGTGAACGGCGTCCTGCGGCATCTCGGGATCGAGCCGGTCGGGGGCCACCACACGAACATCGCCCGGCGTATCAGGGGGTATGGGATCGATACGTCGCATTTCGCTCTGCCGGTGCCCGTAGCGGCCACGATGCGGGACAACCGCAGGAGACGGTCCCCTGCGGAGATCCTAGTCTCCGGCGCCACGAGGCGAGTACCCGGTGAACGGCTCAAGCGGGCGATGAAGGAGCTGGGGCTCGCCGAGCTGTGCGCGATGTGCGGGATCGGACCGGTTTGGCAGGGCGAACCACTACCGCTCGAGGTCGATCACATCGACGGCAGTTGGCACGACAACCGGATCGGCAACCTTCGGCTGCTCTGCCCCAACTGCCATGCGACCACCGATAGCTACCGAGGCCGGGCCAAAAGGCGACGGGCATGAGCGGCCCACCGGTCCGCTACACGCGGGAACTGCTCGCGCAGGTCGCCGGGACCGCCTCGTCGATCGACGAGGTGATCACATTCTTCGGCACGCGCCCCTACGGTTACCTGCGTCGGTACCTCTTCAAGCGCTTCGCGCACTTCGGTATCGACGTATCGCACTTCCGCCACTGCGGGAGCCTCACCCGGCACACACGCCCCGAACCTTCCGTCCTCTGCGAAGCCGTGGCGGCGAGCCAGTCCCTGGCGGAGACGCTTCGGCGCCTGCGGCGACCCGACAACGGAGCCCAGCGCAAGATGCTCCGAGCATGGATCGGCGAGGAGCGGATCGACACCTCACACTTTCTCGGCCAGGCTCACCGGCGAGGCAAACCCGGCTCCACGCCCAGAAGGACGGCCGCCGAGATCCTGGTCAGGCACGACAGCCCTCGCCGTACGCGAACCGTCCTCCTCCGACGCGCCCTGCGCGAGGTCGGCGTCCCCGACCGCTGCGCCCGGTACGGAACTCCTCCCGTATGGAACGGCAGGCCCATGACGCTGGAGATCGACCACATCAGCGGCGACTGGAGCGATGACCGGCGCGAGAATCTGCGGCTGCTCTGCCCCAACTGCCACGCCATCACCAGCACATGGTGCAGAGGAGGACGGCGAAGGCCTCCGAAGAAGAACCTGCGATCAACGGAAGCCACCCAGCCGGTACCATGACAGGCGGCTGGCGGCGGTGGCGCAACGGCGACGCAGCAGACTTAGGATCTGTGGCCCTTGATCGGGCTTGAGGGTTCGAATCCCTTCCGCCGCACCCAGGAGTGGCCTGCGAATCAAAGGTTTGAGCGCAGGCCACTCGATTGTGCACCTCAGCCGAGGAGTTCCCGGACCGCCGGTACCAGGGCGCGGAAGGCCTTGCCTCGGTGGCTGATCGCGTTTTTCTCCGCCGCCGTGAGCTCCGCGCACGTGCGCGTCTCGCCGTCCGGCTGGAGGATCGGGTCGTAGCCGAAGCCGCCCGTCCCCGCGGGGCTGGTGCGGAGGGTGCCCCGGAGCCGGCCCTCGACCACGCGTTCCGTGCCGTCGGGGAGGGCGAGCGCTGCCGCGCAGGCGAAGTGGGCGGCGCGGTGGGGCGCGGCGATGTCGCCGAGCTGGGCCAGGAGCAGGGCCAGGTTGGCCTCGTCGTCGCCGTGGCGTCCCGCCCAGCGCGCGGAGAAGATGCCGGGTGCGCCGCCGAGGACGTCCACGCAGAGCCCGGAGTCGTCGGCGACGGCGGGCAGGCCGGTGGCCTTGGCGAGGGCGTGCGCCTTGAGCAGGGCGTTCTCGGCGAAGGTGACGCCGGTTTCCTTGACGTCGGGAATCTCGGGATAGGCGTCCGCGCCGACGAGTTCGTGCGGGAGCCCGGCGTCGGCGAGGATCGCCCGCAGTTCGGTGATCTTGCCGGCGTTACGGGTGGCGAGGATGAGGCGGGTCATGGCGACCAGTATCCCCGCCCGGCCGTCCCGGACTTCCGTGGGCCGGTTCGGTGCCGCGTTCCGTCGGGCGGTTCCGTGCCGCGTTCCGCCGGGTGTTTCGGGGCCCCGCTCGGTGCGGGGCCCCGTGGGCGTTACGGCGTGCAGACCTTGGTCAGTTCGCCCGCCGCGTCCGTGATGGGGCTGACGTCCGGTGTGGCGTCGCCGTTCTTGATGGCCTCGCGGACGTTGCCGACGGCCTTGTCGAGGTTGTCGACAGCCTTGTTCACGTCCGTGTCGTCGGTCTTGTCGCCGATCTTGTCGAGGTTCTTGCCGATGTTGTCCAGTGCGCGGTCCGCCTCGGCGGGGTTGTCGGCCGCGTTCTCGACGGCCTGCTGAAGGTCGGTGACGCTGTCGGCGATGGTGTCCGCGGTCTGGACGCAGTCCAGGGCCTTCGAGACGGCATCGCAGCCGACGAGGCCGACGCCGGCCGGTACGACGATGAGTGCTGTGGCGACAGCGGTGACGATACGACGGTGGCGCGCGGCCATTTTTCGGTCCCTCCCCAGGGGTACGGACGGGCGCCCGGTTCTGCCCGCGCGCCCGTACTCGTAAGAACGTACTGCGAGGGGGGATTGGTTGCCTCGCGTGACCGACGTAGCCGACGGGCATGGCTGACGGTGTGGCTGAGCGGTGTAGCTGAGCGGTGTGGCCGACCGGTGCGTCGCGGCGGGCCCTGTGGGTCTAGAGCGTGGCTTCGAGGGCCGCGCGCTGGTGGGCCGCGAGGTCGTCGCAGCCGCCCACGGCGAGGTCGAGGAGCGCGTTCAGCTCCTTGCGGTCGAAGGGCTCGGCCTCGGCGGTGCCCTGGACCTCGACGAAGCGGCCGTCGCCGGTGCAGACGACGTTCATGTCGGTGTCGGCCCGCACGTCCTCCTCGTAGCAGAGGTCGAGGAGCGGTTCGCCGCCGACGATGCCGACGGAGACGGCGCTGACGGTGCCGGTCAGGGGCTTGCGGCCGTGCTTGATCAGCTTCTTGCCCTGGGCCCAGGTGACGGCGTCGGCCAGGGCGACGTAGGCACCGGTGATGGCGGCGGTGCGGGTGCCGCCGTCGGCCTGGAGGACGTCGCAGTCCAGGACGATGGTGTTCTCGCCGAGCGCCTTGTAGTCGATGACGGCGCGCAGGGAGCGGCCGATGAGACGGCTGATCTCGTGGGTGCGGCCGCCGATCTTGCCGCGGACGGCCTCGCGGTCGCCGCGGGTGTTGGTGGAGCGGGGCAGCATGGAGTACTCGGCGGTGACCCAGCCTTCGCCGCTGCCCTTGCGCCAGCGGGGGACGCCCTCGGTGACGGAGGCGGTGCAGAAGACTTTGGTGTCGCCGAAGGAGATGAGGACGGAGCCCTCGGCGTGCTTGCTCCAGCCGCGTTCGATGGTGATCGGGCGGAGTTGGGCGGGGGTGCGGCCGTCAAATCGAGACATGCGTTGAGCCTAGCCTTTCAGCGGTGTGCGGGGTGCCGCCCGCTGGGGCTTCGCCCCAGGCCCCCTGGGTCTTCCGTGCCGTCGCCGGATCGCGCTGCGCGCTCGTCCTCAATCGCCGGACCGGCTCCATCGTCGCGCTTGCCCTCCGGGGGCGACCGGCTCAAAGCGTCGCGCTAGCGCGCTCGTCCTCAAACGCCGGACGGGCTCTACCGTCGCGCTTGCCCTCCGGAGGGCGATCACCGGCACAAACCATCGCGCTGCGCGCTCGTCCTCAATCGCCGGACCGGCTCCATCGTCGCGCTTGCCCTCCGGGGGCGACCGGCTCAAAGCGTCGCGCTAGCGCGCTCGTCCTCAAACGCCGGACGGGCTCTACCGTCGCGCTTGCCCTCCGGAGGGCGATCACCGGCACAAACCATCGCGCTGCGCGCTCGTCCTCAATCGCCGGACCGGCTCCATCGTCGCGCTTGCCCTCCGGGGGCGACCSGCTCAAAGCKTCGCCCCAGGCCCCCTGGGTCTTCCGTGCCGTCGCCGGATCGCGCTGCGCGCTCGTCCTCAATCGCCGGACCGGCTCCATCGTCGCGCTTGCCCTCCGGGGGCGACCGGCTCAAAGCGTCGCGCTAGCGCGCTCGTCCTCAAACGCCGGACGGGCTTTGGTGGTGCACGCGGACCGGCTTTCCTGGCAGGCGTGCGAAAACCCCCGCCGCGGTATGCGGCGGGGGTTTTCGGGAGAGCTGGGGGAGCTCTTCGGTCACATCAGGTCTTCGATGTCCGCGGCGATCGGGTCCGCGTCCGTGCCGATGACCACCTGGATCGCGGTGCCCATCTTGACGACGCCGTGGGCTCCGGCGGCCTTCAGGGCGGCGTCGTCGACCAGGCTCGGGTCCTTGACCTCGGTGCGGAGGCGGGTGATGCAGCCCTCGACCTCTTCGATGTTGTCGATGCCGCCGAGCCCGGCAACGATCTTCTCAGCCTTGCTGGCCATGGTGTTTCTCCCTGAGTTGCTTGTGCCGTGAGTCCGCCTTGTCACGGTAACGCACGGTTGGACCATCTTCGCAGGCGGTTGCGGCGGTCGTGCCCAATGATGTCGGTCATGGTGACGATCACGGTGGCCGCCCCGCCGGGGCAGTACCCGAGCCGTCTCCCGACTGGTCTACACCAGTCTCCCATGCCCGCCAGACCTGGCCCGTTCCGGGAGGACGCCGATGAGTTCCGACGCCGCAGCGGTGCCCCGGAAGAAGTGGTGGAACGGTCTGTTCCAGGGGCTGCAGAAGATGGGCCGCAGCCTCCAGCTGCCCATCGCGGTGCTGCCCGCCGCCGGCATCCTGAACCGGCTCGGCCAGCCCGATGTCTTCGGGGACGACGGCCTCGGCTGGACGAACGTCGCCAAGGTGTTCGCCGCCGCGGGCGGCTCCCTGCTCGACTCCTCGCTCGGCCTCCCCCTGCTGTTCTGCATCGGCGTCGCCATCGGCATGGCGAAGAAGTCGGACGGTTCGACCGCCCTCGCGGCCGTCGCCGGTTTCCTCGTCTACTTCGCCGTACTCCGCGCCTTCCCCGACGACTGCCCCAAGGACACGACGTTCGGCGGCGCCGGGATGTGGGGCGGGGTCTGCGTCGCCGAGGACGGGACGGTCGCGCAGGCCGCGTACCAGAATCCGGGGGTGTTCGGCGGCATCGTGATGGGGCTGCTCGCCGCCTGGTTCTGGCAGCGCTACCACCGCGTGAAGCTCGTGGACTGGCTCGGCTTCTTCAACGGCCGCCGCCTCGTGCCGATCATCATGGCCTTCGTCGGGCTCGTCTTCGCGGGGCTCTGCGTCTGGATCTGGCCGCCCATCGGTGACGCCCTGACCAGCTTCTCCAAGTGGCTGGTCGATCTGGGGTGGCTCGGCTCGGGGATCTTCGGCGTCGCCAACCGCGCGCTGCTGACCGTCGGGCTGCACCAGTTCCTCAATACGTTCGTGTGGTTCCAGTTCGGCGACTACACGAAGCCGGACGGGACCGTCGTACACGGTGACATCAACCGGTTCCTCGCCGGTGACCCGACGGCGGGGCAGTTCACCTCCGGATTCTTCCCGATCATGATGTTCGCGCTGCCCGCCGCCGCCCTCGCGATCACCCACTGCGCGCGCCCCGACCGGCGCAAGGTGGTCGGGGGCATGATGCTCTCGGTCGGCCTGACGTCGTTCGTCACGGGGATCACCGAGCCGATCGAGTACTCGTTCCTCTTCATCGCTCCCCTGCTGTACGCGATCCACGCGGTGCTGACCGGCGTCTCGATGGCGGTGACCTGGGCGCTGGGCGTGAAGGACGGGTTCAGCTTCTCCGCCGGACTCATCGACTACATGATCAACTGGAGTCTGGCGACCAAACCCTGGCTGATCATCCCGATCGGGCTCTGTTTCGCGGTCGTCTACTACGCCCTCTTCCGGCTGGTGATCACCAAGTTCGACCTGCACACCCCTGGTCGCGAACCGGAGGAGGAGTCGGAGGCCCAGGACAGGGAGCAGACCAAGGCCTGAGCTTGGCATGACACCATGCTGTGGGGGGTTCCGCGCCATAAGCGGAAGGCCCTCGGACCTCTGGTCCGGGGGCCTTTCGTCTGTCATGCCCGGGTATGGCCGAGCCCACAGGAATCGCGGGTTCCTTACGTCACCTTCACCGTGCTACAACAGGTCTACACCACTGAGTGGTGTAGACCACCCGGCGTGCTGTCCACCCCCAACTGTCCCCGACAGCACCCGCACATGGAGGAAGTCATGAGTACGGCCACCGCCAAGGCGGCGCCCGCGAAGAAGCGGGGCTCCGGCCTGTTCCAGGGCCTGCAGAAGGTGGGCCGCAGCCTGCAGCTGCCCATCGCCGTCCTGCCCGCCGCCGGCATCATGGTCAGGCTCGGGCAGGACGATGTCTTCGGCAAGGACGGCCTCGGCTGGGACAAGGTCGCCGCGGTCTTCAACAACGCCGGCGGCGCGATAACCGGCTCCCTGCCGATCCTCTTCTGCATCGGCGTGGCCATCGGCTTCGCCAAGAAGGCCGACGGCTCCACCGCGCTCGCCGCGGTCGTCGGCTTCCTCGTCTACAGCAAGGTGCTCGAAGCCTTCCCGGTCGCCGAAGCGGTGGTCAAGAAGGGCGAGGACACCCCGGCGGTCTACAACAACCCAGGCGTACTCGGCGGCATCATCATGGGCCTGCTGGCCGCGGTGCTGTGGCAGAAGTACCACCGCACCAAGCTGGTCGACTGGCTCGGCTTCTTCAACGGCCGCCGCCTCGTCCCGATCATCATGGCCTTCGTCGGCATCATCGTCGGTGTCTTCTTCGGCGTCGTCTGGGAGCCCATCGGCCACGGCATCGAGAACTTCGCCGAGTGGATGACCGGCCTCGGCGCCGGTGGCTCCGCGCTCTTCGGCGGCATCAACCGCGCGCTGATCCCGATCGGCATGCACCAGTTCGTCAACACCATCGCCTGGTTCCAGCTCGGCTCCTTCAACGACGGCGGCGACGTCGTCCACGGCGACATCGCCCGCTTCCTCGCCGGTGACCCGTCGGCCGGTATGTACATGTCGGGCTTCTTCCCGATCATGATGTTCGGCCTCCCGGCCGCCGCCATCGCCATCGCGCACTGCGCCCGCCCCGAGCGCCGCAAGGTCGTGATGGGCATGATGGTCTCGCTGGCCCTGACCTCGTTCGTCACCGGTGTGACCGAGCCGATCGAGTTCACCTTCATGTTCATCGCGCCGGTCCTGTACGTCCTGCACATCGTGCTGACGGCGGTCTCGATGGCGGTGACGTGGGCGCTCGGAGTCCACGCCGGGTTCAACTTCTCGGCCGGATTCATCGACTACGCGCTCAACTGGAGTCTGGCGACCAAGCCCTGGCTGATCATCCCGATCGGTCTGGTCTTCGCGGCGCTGTACTACTTCGTCTTCCGGTTCGCGATCCTCAAGTTCAACCTCATGACCCCGGGCCGTGAGCCCGAGGAGGAGATCGAGGACCTCACGAAGGCGTAGGCCCTCCCTCCCCCGAGTCATACGCCGAAGGCCCCGGAACCGTCCCGGTTCCGGGGCCTTCGGCGTACCCGCGATCAGACGATCAGATCTCGTACGTCGCGCCGGGCGCCGCCAGGGCCACCGGTCCCCCGTAGACCGCCCGGGCGTCCGCCAGGTTCACCTGGGGGTCCGTCCACGGCGGGATATGGGTGAGCAGGAGCCGCCCCGCGTCCGCACGCTGCGCGCACTCGCCCGCCTCGCGGCCGTTGAGGTGCAGGTCGGGGATGTTCTCCTTGCCGTCGGTGAACGCCGCCTCGCACAGGAAGAGATCCGTCCCCGCGGCCAGTTCGTCCAGGACGTCACAGGTGCCGGTGTCCCCGGAGTACGTGAGGGACCTGCCGTCGTGCTCGACGCGGATGGCGTACGCCTCGACGGGGTGGCGCACCTTCTCGGTGCGCACCGAGAACGGGCCGATGTCGAACGAGGCGGGCTTGACCGTGTGGAAGTCGAAGACCTCGCTCATGGAGGATGCCGAGGGGGTGTCGGCGTACGCCGTGGTCAGCCGCTGCTCGGTGCCTTCGGGGCCGTAGACCGGGATGGGGGCGCAGCGTCCGCCCTCGTGCCGGTAGTAGCGGGCCACGAAGTACGCGCACATGTCGATGCAGTGATCGGCGTGCAGATGGCTGAGGAAGATCGCGTCGAGGTCGTAGAGACCGATGTGGCGTTGCAGCTCGCCGAGGGCGCCGTTGCCCATGTCGAGCAGCAACCGGAAGCCGTCGGCCTCGACGAGGTAGCTCGAACAGGCCGAGTCCGCGGACGGAAACGACCCCGAGCAGCCGACGACGGTGAGCTTCATGAAGCTGGAACCTCCGCGCTGGCGTGGACTGACAAGGGGGAGCTGGGGGGTGTGCGGTCCGTCGAGCGTAAGGCGCAAAAGGCCTGGTCGCTCCTCCGTCGTGGGCCGTTGTGGGCGAACTCACC
>NZ_JASKYR010001069.1:0-1971 GCF_041028215.1 Streptomyces flavofungini | reverse complement strand
CCCCTTGGCGATGCCGAACAGGTCCTCACGAGCCTCGTCGGCACGGGCTGGCTCCAGTTGCCGGGGACCCCGGCCGATCTGCTGGCCTCCGGCTCCGAGAACCCCACCCAGGTCTTCGTGCGCTCCCTCGTCACCGAGGACGGCACCCTCGGAACACTCGGCCTCGGCAAGTCGACGCGGGCCAAGCTGTCCGGCTGGGCGCAGAAGACGGTGGGCGAGCGCAAGCTGCGCAAGAAGAAGCTGCCCGCCGCCACGCGGCTGCTCGCCCTCGCCTGCGCCGCCCACAGCCGCTTCGACGGCCGCCTCGGTCCGCTCGGCCGCGGCCTGGAGATCGAGGCCCTTGCCGCGCTGAGCGCCGTCGAAGCGGCGCGGGTCGACGCCCTGGTGGAGCAGTTGAGGGACGCCGAGTGGCTCACGGACACCACCGTGACCGACACCCATGTCCTCGGCACCCTGCACGAGCGGGTCCTGCCCCTCGGCTGCCCCCTGCCCGCCGGGGCCCCGGCCGAGCCCGCCGGACCGGCCGTCCCAGGCGAGTGACCTACAGGCGGTTCAGTGTGATCGAGTTGTACGACGTCAGGTCCACCGAGTCCGCGTACTGGGCATCCAGGAAGCGGTGGCAGTTGACGCCGTTGTAGCCCTTGCACAGGCGCACGGTGGCACCGCCGGACTGGTTGTTGAGGATGAAGTGGTCACCGTACTGGTTGCTCAGATTGTGGGCGCCGTAGCTCCAGTACACGTGCGAGGGATGCGGGTTGGCCCACGGGTTGACGTCCTGGCCGTAGACGCAGACCGCACCGTACGGGCAGCCCTGCCAGGAGCCGCCCGCGGCCCGCGCCTCCGCCGCGCCGGTCATGGCGGCGACGGCGAGCAGCGCGGCGGACGCGACGGCTACGGCCCTGCGGCGGATGTTTCGCATGAGTACCCCTGTCAGTCAGCGGAACGCTTGAGGTGTGCACGGGGCACTCGGACGCACCACGCCTCCGGCTCTCCGCCACCCCCGTGGGCGAAGAGCCGGCGCGTCCCCCGTCCCCCCGTCGACACGTCTCTCCGTTGGTACGTGCCTGGGACAAAACTGGCGTACGCGTCATGCAGCGACCTTGCTATTTTCTTGCAAGGGGGAATCGGCGGCTCGCGAGGGACGAGTCAGCGGGCAGCAGCCCCGGAGCAGGGTCGCCGGACGTCCGTCGTGCGGCACGGCAGCAGAGCGAGAAGGAACCGCATGAGTATCCGCTTCGCGCTCCTGGGCGATGTGGTCATCCGCTCCGGCGCATCCGACATCGTCCCCGGCTCCCCCCGCCAGCGCTGTGTCCTCGCACTGCTCGCGATCGACGTCAACCGGCCGCTGTCCCTGGACACCCTGGTCGACAGGGTCTGGGGCACGGCACCTCCGCCGCGGGCCTCCGGCACGCTCTACAGCTACATCTCCCGGCTGCGCGCCCTGCGGTCGGCCGCCGCCGACCGGGAGGAGTGGGACATCGTGCGCTCCCCCGCCGGGTACACACTGCGGGCCGACGAGGACCTCGTGGACCTGGCCCGGTTCCGTTCGCTGGCCGGTCGGGCGCGCGGCGCTCCCCCCCAGGAGGCGAAACGGCGGTACGGAGAGGCGCTGGCGCTCTGGCGCGGGCGGCCGTTCGCCGGGCTCACCTCCGACTGGCTGGACGCGTACCGGACCACCCTGGCGGCCGAGCATCTCAGGGTCCGCCTCGAACTCCACGAACTCCTGCTCGACGAAGGACGCCACGCCGACCTGGTCCCCGCGCTCACGGCACTCGCCACCGAGCACCCCCTCGACGAGCGCGTGGCGCACCAGCACATCCTTTCCCTGTACCGCGGCGGCCAGCACGCCGCCGCCCTCGCCGCGTACGAGCGGCTGCGCCAGGAGCTCGCCGAGGCCCTGGGTGTGGACCCCGGCCCCCGGCTCCAGGAACTGCACCAGCGCATGCTGGTCTCGCCGGACGAACTCCTGCG
>NZ_JASKYR010001068.1:0-2502 GCF_041028215.1 Streptomyces flavofungini | reverse complement strand
CGTCTCGGGCGGGGGTTCGGGGCACGAGCCGCTGCACGGCGGGTTCGTGGGGCCCGGGATGCTCTCCGCCGCCTGCCCCGGTGAGGTGTTCACCTCTCCGGTGCCCGACCAGATGGTGCGGGCCGCGGCCGCCGTGGACAGCGGCGCCGGGGTGCTGTTCGTCGTGAAGAACTACACAGGCGACGTGCTCAACTTCGACATGGCCGCGGAGCTGGCCGAGGACGAGGGCGTCCAGGTGGCCAAGGTCCTCGTCGACGACGACGTGGCCGTCACCGACAGTCTCTACACCGCCGGGCGGCGCGGCACGGGCGCCACCCTCTTCGTGGAGAAGATCGCGGGAGCCGCCGCCGACGCGGGCATGCCGCTGGAGCGGGTCGAGGCCGTCGCCCGGCGGGTCAACGCGGAGTCACGCAGCTTCGGTGTCGCCCTCACCGCGTGCACCACGCCCGCCAAGGGGAGCCCCACCTTCGAGCTGCCCGCCGGTGAGCTGGAACTCGGCGTCGGCATCCACGGCGAGCCGGGGCGCGAGCGGCGCCCGATGATGACGTCCCGCGAGATCGCCGACTTCGCCGTCAACGCCGTCCTCGCCGACCTCGATCCGCGCAACCCCGTCCTCCTGCTGGTCAACGGCATGGGCGGCACCCCGCTCCTGGAGCTGTACGGCTTCAGCGCCGAGGTTCAGCGCGTACTCGTCGAGCGCGGCGTACCGGTGGCCCGCACCCTCGTCGGCAACTATGTGACATCCCTCGACATGGCGGGCGCCTCCGTGACGCTCTGCCAGATCGACGAGGAACTGCTGCGCCTGTGGGACGCGCCGGTCCGCACGCCCGCCCTGCGCTGGGGTGTCTGACCCCTGTCCGAATCCACCGACCACGCGAGGAGACCCATGCTCGACGCCGACTTCTTCCGCCGCTGGCTGGTCAACACGGCGGACGCCGTCGACCGTACGGCGGCCCTCCTCACCGAGCTCGACTCGCCCATCGGCGACGCCGACCACGGCAGCAACCTCCAGCGCGGCTTCACCGCCGTCGTGGTCATGCTGGAGCAGGAGGAGCCCGGGACGCCGGGGGCCGTGCTCACCCGGGCCGGGCGGCAGTTGATCTCCACGGTGGGCGGCGCGTCGGGGCCGCTCTACGGCACGCTGCTCCGCCGTACCGGCAAGGCGCTCGGCGACGCCCCCGAGGTCGAAGAGGCGGCCTTCGCCGAAGCGCTGCGCACGGGCGTCGACGCGGTCGCCGCGCTCGGCGGGGCCGCGCCCGGCGACAAGACGATGCTGGACGCGCTGGTGCCCGGCGTGGACGCGCTCGGCACCTCGTTCGGCGCGGCACGCGACGCCGCACGGGAGGGCGCGCTCGCGACAACGCCGCTCCTCGCGCGCAAGGGCCGGGCCAGCTATCTGGGCGAACGCAGCATCGGCCACCAGGACCCCGGCGCCACCTCGTCGGCGCTGCTCTTCGAGGCGCTCGCCGAGACGGCCGAGAAGGACGCGGCCGGGGAGGCGGGCCGTGGCTGACGCGCCGCTGGTCGGCATCGTCCTCGTCTCGCACAGCGCCGCCGTCGCGGAGTCGGTCGCCGCGCTCGCCACCGGGCTCGCCGCGGGCGGCACCACCGCGCCGGTGGCCGCGGCGGGCGGCACCGAGGACGGTGGGCTCGGCACGAGCGCCGAGCTGATCGCGGCGGCCGCCGCGCGGGTCGACCGGGGCGCGGGCGTCGCCCTCCTGACCGACCTGGGCAGCGCCGTACTCACCGTGAAGGCGCTGCTCGCGGAGGGCGATGAACTCCCGCCGGGCACCCGCCTGCTCGACGCCCCGTTCGTGGAGGGGGCGGTGGCGGCCGTGGTCACCGCGTCGGCGGGCGCGGGGCTCGACGCGGTCGGGGCAGCGGCCACCGAGGCGTACGACTACCGCAAGGTGTGAGGGCAGCGACCGGAGGTGCCACGAGGTGTGGGGCCGCCGGGGGACTCAGTTCTCCCTGACGAACGCGCGGGCCAGCTCCCGGCCGCGGGCCACCGCCGCCTCCGCGCTCTCGATCGGCTTCGCCCCGGGGCCGGTGAACAGGATGTACGTGACGCCGGACGCCGTGCCGCCGACGCGCGGGTCCGGCGGCACACCGAGCGCCTTCGCGGTGGCGTAGGAGGCTTCGCCGATCATGTCGGTGGGTCCCGTGTCGCCGACGACGGCGTACTGGACGCGGCCCTGGTAGATCACGGCGGCGACCGTGCCGCCCGTGATGCCGTGCGCGGCGTGGTTCCAGCGGTCGCCGCGGCCGGGCACGACGACGTAGGGCAGGCGCTCGGCGTTCAGATAACGGCCGTCGGACTGCGTGAAGGCGGTGGCGGCGGTGAACGAAGGGTCGGTGCCGCGGTTGCAGGCCCGGGTGGGCCGACCGTCGCAGTCGATGTCCATGTCCGCCTCGAAGTGGACCGCGCCCCGCTTTCCGCACACCGGCACCGTCTCGCGGGCCCCGGCGTCGGTGCGGTACCTGCCGCGCGAGAGCTGCGCG
>NZ_JASKYR010001067.1:0-1727 GCF_041028215.1 Streptomyces flavofungini | reverse complement strand
CTCATAGGCGCCCGCGAGCGACTCCACGGTCTGCCAGACCCGGGCGGTGCGGGCCTCGTCGATGACGGGGCGCCGCACCGCGCCGAGCGCCCAGCTCTGCTGCTCGGCGGTGGCGGAGCCCTTGCCGTGCAGTTCGACGGAGTGCGCGGAGCAGTCGCGCACGAGGACGGCGAAGAGCTCGTCGAGCACGTCCTGGTCCAGGCCGGTCAGCCGGGCCTGCTCCAGGATGAGCTGGCCGTGCACGACGAGCGCGAAGAGCTGGCCGACGGAGAGGAGCAGGTCGAGGTCGCGGCTCTGCTCCTCATCGGGCGCCGCGGTGGTGACGAACGCGCAGAGGGCGTCGGCCTGTTCGCGGAAGCGGGCGACATTGGGGACGTCGGCGTACGCGTCGAAGGCGGGCCGCCAGTCGTGGAAGCGGACCGAGCCGAGCCCGCGGGCGGGGCCCTGGGCGAAGAGGAAGGCGTCGTCACCGGCTTCCGTGCGCGTCGGCACGGGCGCGTAATCGGCGGGGGCGAGCAGATGGTTGCGCATGAACTTCAGGATGAGGGCGAGGTTGACGTGGACCGTGCCCTCCAGCTTCGGCAGTGAGCGGATCTCCACGGCCGCCTGAGCGAAGTAGTTGTCCTTCTCGAAGCCCTTGGCCGCGATGACGTCCCACATCAGGTCGATGACCTTCTCGCCCTCGGTGGTCACCTTCATCTTCGTCATGGGGTTGAAGAGGAGGTAGCGGCGGTCGTCGGGTCCCGCGGAGCGGAAGTAGTCCACGGCACGGTCGCTGAACAGCTTCATCCCGACCAGGCGTACGTAGGCGTCGGTCAGCTCGCGGCGCACGTGCGGGAAGACGGTGACCGGACGGCCGTAGAGGATGCGCTGGTGGGCGTGGGTGACCGCCTCGTACATCGCGTGCTCGCAGATGCCGATCGACGCGGTGCAGAGGTTGAACTTGCCGACGTTGACCGTGTTGAGAGCGGCGTCGAAGGCGGCACGGCCGGTGTGCAGCACGTCCTCGGCGGCGACGGGATAGCGCTCCAGGCGGAACTCGCTGACGAACTTGGAGGAGTCGACGACGTTCTTCACCAGGTGGTACGCCGGGTGGCGGGAGTCGGCGGCGAAGAAGACGTACCCGTCGGGGCCCTCGACGTCGGTGCGGCGGCCGAAGACGGAGACCAGTCCGGCGGCGTTGCCGTTGCCGATGTAGTACTTGGCGCCGCTGGCCAGGAAGCCGCCCTCGGGGGTGGGGGTGAGCAGCATGTCGGTGGAGTAGATGTCGGCGCCGTGCGCCTTCTCCGACAGGCCGAAGGCGAACACCTCGCCCTGGGAGAGGAGTTCGGCGGCGCGCGTACGGGCGGCCTCGTTCCCGCTCTGCCAGACCGGGCCGAGGCCGAGGATGGTCACCTGCCAGGCGTACCAGTAGTCGAGCCCGTAGAAGCCGAAGATCTCGTTGAGGGCCGCGATCCGGGCGGTGTCCCAGCGCTTGTCCTTGTCCCGCTCCCCGTCGGCCGCCGCGACCGGGGTCAGGAAGGTGGCGAACAGTCCCTCCTTGGCGGCGAACTCAAGGAAGTCCGCGAGCCAGACGCGCTCGCGGTAGTCCTCGATCAGCCTGCGCTTGCCGCGGCTCTCGAACCAGTCCACGGTCGCGCGCAGCAGCCTGCGGGTCTCGGGGTCGAAGTGGGTCGGGTCGTAGGTGTGCGGGTTGAACAGCAGCGCTTCGGCCATGAGGGGGCGGT
>NZ_JASKYR010001066.1:0-1794 GCF_041028215.1 Streptomyces flavofungini | reverse complement strand
CTCGTCCCCCTCGCCCGGTCCCGGGGTGGCGCCGTCGCCGTCGGTCGCACCGGGCGAGGGGGACGAGTCCGCCGAGGCGGAGGGGTTCGGGGCGTCCGCGGGGCGGCCCGGGGTGTCCACCTTGCTCGCGGGCTTGCCGTCGTTGGGGTCCGTTATCGGGACCCAGGGCGCGCWCGAATTGCCGGAGAGCAGCGTGGCGGCGATGGCCACGGCATAGACCGCGCAGAGCAGGCCGACGAACATGCCTATGCGCCGGTACCTCCGGCCGCGGCGGCCCGTCTCGTCGACGAAGACCGGTCCGTCGGCCGCCCCTTCGGGGCCCGCGTCGGGAACCAGGTCCGCCAGGTGGCGCCCCACTCCGTCGATCTGAACGGTGACTTCGTTCGGATCATGGGTGTGTTCCGGCAGGGCATCTTCTCGCCACGTTTCCATGCGTACGCACAACCCCCCACTCAATGGACCGGGTGCGCGAAACGACTCCGGGTACTCGCCGTCCGGACCGGGCCCCCACCCGCTCCGAGCGCTCCCCTTATCACATCGCACCCGAGCAATGAATGTAGCGCACCGGAGTGACAGGCGTTGTTCTCAGTCAGTTCTGCCCACACATCATTTGTGCATCGATGGCCGGAACCCAGCCCTGACCGGGTCTCAACAGCCAGTTCTCGGCGGCGGCGAGCTCTGCGGCGGCGGTCCGCAATGCCGTCACACCAGGATGAATCAGCCCCTTTCGCCACACGAGTGACACGGGCGAGAGCGGCACGGGGTCGACCAACGGGCGCAGCACGGCACCCGGCATGGCCGGAAAGTCCACTACGGCCAGGACCGGAATTCGCCTCTTCGCCATGATGCGCCCGAATTCCTCCGGCCCCACGGCGAGCGGCGCGGGATCGGCGACGGCGATGCCGCGCCCCTCGAAGAGCCGGTGCGCGAGGTCGGTCCACTCCGGTGTACGGGGGTTTCCGGCCCCGGCGTAGACACTCTCCCCGGCGAGCGCCGCCAGCGGCACCGCGTCGAGTTCCGCCAGGGGGTGGCTCTCGGGGAGCAGCACCGCCATCGGTTCGTACCGCACGGGCTGATGGGCGAGGGCCGAGCGCAGGGCGGGATCGAGACCGGCGTACCTGCCGAAGGAGACGTCCAGGCGTCCGGCGATCATCTCGGCGGCGGCGCCGGTGAGGCCGCTCTCGTAGCGGGCCATCAGCTCACACTCGGGGACGAGTTCGCGGGCCCGCGCCAGAATCCGTCCGGAGACCAGGCCCGGACTGTTCAGATCGACCAGGAGCGGACGGCCCGGCCCGGCGAACGCGGCGAGCAGGTCGTCCTGGGCGGCAAGCACCCGCCGCGCGTGCGGCAGGAGCCGCTCCCCGTCGGCGGTGAGCGTGACCTGACGGGTCGTACGCGAGAAGAGCTCGGCCCCCAACTCCTTCTCCAGGCGGCGCACATCACGGCTCAGCACCTGCTGGGCCACGTACAGCCGGGCGGCGGCCCGCGTGAAGTGCAGCTCCTCCGCCACGGCGAGGAAGGAACGCAGAAGTCGTATCACCGGGAGAACTTACAACGCGGGTGTGTGAATGCGGGCGCGGAAGGTGTTGGACCGCGGCCGTCGCGCCCGGCCCCCCCCCCCCCCCCCCCCCCCCCCCCCCCCCCCCCCCCCCCCCCCCCCCCCCCCCCCCCCCCCCCCCCCCCCCCCCCCCCCCCCCCCCCCCCCCCCCCCCCCCCCCCCCCCCCCCCCCCCCCCCCCCCCCCCCCCCCCCCCCCGGCTGTACGTGGCTCAGCACCTGCTGGGCCACGTACAGC
>NZ_JASKYR010001065.1:0-2276 GCF_041028215.1 Streptomyces flavofungini | reverse complement strand
TTACTGGCTCGCGCACCCTGCCCCGACAGCCCCTTCCGCCTGCCCTCCGCCGCCGGACCGGCCGGTCCCTACTGCCGGATCGACCAGCCGCGCTCGCGCAGCGCCGCGCTGAGCCCGGGCGCCGCCTTCGGCTCGACCATGAGCTGCACCAGGCCCGCCTGCTGTCCGGTCGCGTGCTCGATGCGCACGTCCTCGATGTTCGCGCCCGCCCGGTCGGCGTCGGCGAAGATGCGGGCGAGCTGGCCGGGCTGGTCGTCGATGAGGACCGCGACGACCTCGTACGCGGCGGGGGCCGCCCCGTGCTTGCCCGGCACCCGGGTCTGGCCCGCGTTGCCGCGCCGGAGCATGGTCTCCACCCCGGCCGCGCCCTCGGTCCGCTTCGTCTCGTCGGCGGACTGGAGGGCGCGCAGCGCGGTGACGGTTCCCTCCAGGTCGGCGGCGACGTCGGCGAGCAGGTCGGCGACCGGCCCGGGGTTGGCGGACAGGATGTCGATCCACATCCGGGGGTCGGACGCGGCGATCCGGGTCACGTCGCGGATGCCCTGGCCGCAGAGGCGTACGGCCGACTCGTCGGCGTTCTCCAGGCGGGCGGCGACCATGCTGGAGACCAGGTGGGGCATGTGCGAGACGAGGGCGACCGCGCGGTCGTGGGCGTCGGCGTCCATGACCACGGGGACGGCGCGGCAGAGCGCGACGAGTTCGAGGGCGAGGTTGAGCACCTCGGTGTCGGTGTCGCGGGTCGGGGTGAGCACCCACGGCCGCCCCTCGAAGAGGTCGGCGGTGGCGGCGAGCGGGCCGCTGCGCTCGCGCCCGGACATGGGATGCGTGCCGATGTAAGGGGTGAGGTCGAGGCCGAGCGCCTCCAGCTCGCGGCGCGGGCCGCCCTTGACGCTGGCGACGTCGAGGTAGCCGCGGGCCGCTCCGCGCCGCATGACGTCGGCCAGGGTGGCGGCGACGTGCGCGGGCGGCACGGAGACGACGCAGAGGTCGACGGGGCCCTCGGGGGGCTCGTCGGTGCCCGCGCCGAGCGCGGCGGCGGTGCGGGCCTGCGCCGGGTCGTGGTCGGCGAGGTGGACGGTGACGCCGCGGGAGGCGAGGGCGAGGGCGGCGGAGGTGCCGATCAGGCCGGTGCCGATGACGAGGGCGGTTCTCACTGGGCGATGTCCTTGCGGAGTGCGGCCGCGGCGCCGAGGTAGACGTGCGCGATCTCGGAGCGGGGGCGGTCGGTCTCTATGTGGGCGAGGAGCCGGACGACGCGGGGCATGGCGCCCTCGATCTCCAGCTCCTGGGCGCAGATCAGGGGTACGTCGACGATGCCGATGGCGCGGGCCGCGGCGGCGGGGAAGTCGCAGTGCAGGTCGGGCGTGGCCGTGAACCAGATGCTGATCAGGTCCTCGTCGGTCAGGCCGTTGCGTCCGAGGACCTCGGTGAGCAGCGCGCCGACCCGCTCGCCCATGTGCCCGGCCTCGTCCTCGTCGAGCTGGACGGCGCCCCGGACCGCTCGTACCGCCACGTCACCGCTCCTTCTGCTCGCGTACGGAGTACAGGAGCCAAGGGTAGTCAGCGCCGCGTACGGGGGCGCGCGGCGCCCGGTCCGCGAGACGAGCGGGGGCCGCACGGCTCTGGACGCGGGGGCGTGGGTCCGCTTGCATGAAGGGTCGGCAGGTGCCGCGCCTCGGGGGAGGCCGCCATGAAGCGCTCGGGTCCGCTCCTCACCCTTCTCGGCGGGCTGCTGCTCGCCCTGTTCATGCTGTCGCTCAACGCGACGACGGAGACGGGCGGGGCGTCCTACGGAGGGGACGCCCCCGGCGCCACGGCGGGCACCCCCTCCCGGAGCGCGGGGAAGACGCCGGAGCCGTCCGGCACCTCCGCCTCCGCCTCTGGGAGCGCGAAGCCCGCCGACGCCGAGTACGCGGGCCGCACCGCCGACGACAGCGCCTCCGTGGCGATCACACTGGAGGACGGCAAGGCCATCGCGTACTACTGCGACGGCCGCGACAAGGAGTCGTGGCTGAAGGGCGACGTCGAGGACGACGGGTCCATGCGGCTGACCGGCAGGCGCGGCGCGAGGCTGACGGGCGACCTGGCCGGCGACCGGATCAGCGGCACGGTCGCCGTCGCGGGCGGTCACGACAGGTTCACCGCCGACAAGGCGACGAAGTCGTCCGGCCTGTACCGCGCCACGACCGTGGTGCGCGGCGCGAAGGTCGACGGCGGCTGGATCGTCCTGCCCGACGGCAGGCAGGTCGGCATCCTCAACCGCGGCGGCGAGCGGG
>NZ_JASKYR010001064.1:0-2334 GCF_041028215.1 Streptomyces flavofungini | reverse complement strand
CCCTCGGCCAGCACCGCGTCATGTTCGCCGTCACCGACATCGACGACACCATCGCCCGTCTGCGACCCCACGGCGCGGAACTCCTCGGCGAGGTGGCCCGGTACGAGAACATCTACCGGCTCTGCTATCTGCGCGGCCCCGCGGGCATCATCGTCGCGCTGGCCGAGCAGATCGGTTGAGGGCTGCCTCTGAGGGCTGCCTCCAAAACGGTCGCGACGGCGCCGATCTGTCCGTCGCGTGCCCTGTCTGGGATGCTGAGGACCGGGCTCGACAGGGGGGCGGACGGTGTACACGGAACCGATGGCGCGAGCAGTCGTGGAACCAGCAATTCTTGAGCTGGTACGGCACTACCCGCGCGGCAGGCCGTTCTCCACGACGGTCACATGCGGCGGGGACGGCTTCAGCATGTGCGCCCACGTACGGGCGCAGTGGGCGGCACCCGGGCAGGTGAGGATCGCACTGGCCTGCTGGGTCGTCAACATGGACACCGCGCGCTTCCTCGGCGACACCCCGCCTGACAGCAAGGAGATGCGCCTGCCGCCGGAAGGCACGGCGCGGTGGGACGAGGACCTGACCAGCCGGGTGATCGGTCATCTCGCGACGCGTATGAACGCTCTCGCCGCCGCGCTGCCGACCGCCGACGAACACCTCACCATCACCGTGCCGTTCGCCCTGACGTAGCGCGCGACCGCACTCCCGGCCACCCCGGTGTGCGACGCCGAACCCTCGTCTCCGTCTCCGTCTCCGGCAAACGGCACGAAGGAGGCCCGCTCGTGGCGGGCCCCCTTCGCGGTGGTGCTTGGCGGTCAGTCCTCGCCGTGCTCATCGTGCTCGTCGTGCTCATCGGCCCCGTCGTAGTGGCCGAACTGCTCGTGGAAGCCGCCGTCGTGGTACGTGCCGGCGTCAGTGATGCCGAGGGGACCGCCCACATTGTGGTAGTAGGAACCGGCCTCATAGCCGTCGTCGGCGAGGGCGGTGCCGCTGGCGGACAGCAGGGCTGCGGCGGCAAGGGTGGTGGCGGCCAGGACGGTACGAATGCGCATGGGATCCTTTTCCGTTCCGTGATTGTGTGATGCGTCCTGGTTTTTCCCATTTTGTCGAGCGGGCAGACCTGCCCCGCCGCAATTCACTCGGACAGCCGCTGCCCGCCCTGATGGGTCGTCAGTGCGGCGCATACGACGGGCGACTCACCGCCTGCCGGAGCGGCCGCTCCCACCTGGCACTAATCCGTTGACCTTCGGCATTTTCGCCACTGTCGGGCCGGTGCGCGCCATTCGTACGCTTCTGGCATCACCCCACCGCAAACGGAAAGGCCGATTCGCATGTCCGAAAAGGGCAGAGAGACGTCAGACTTCACCCGGCGTACGGCGCTGGAGCGTGCTGCCGGATTCACCGTCATCGGCGCGGCGGCCGCCTTCGCCGTCGCGTCGTCCAGCACCTCCGCTGCCGCTGCCGTTGCCGACGCCGTCGGCACCGAGGCGACGGAGCCGGGAGGGCCGGGCACATCCTCGCCCTCGCCCTCGTCCTCGCCTGAGCCTGGTGACGGTTTGCCGAACGTGGTGGCCGGGGTGCGCGTCCCCGATACGGAACTGGCCCGCGCCGCGACAGCGTTCGCCCGCGAGGCCTGCTCCGAGACGCTGTTCAACCACGTCATGCGGACATATCTGTTCGGCTCGCTGATGTTCGACCGGCGCGGCGTCCGCTACGACCGCGAACTGGCCTTCGTAGCGGCCCTGCTGCATGACCTCGGGCTGGTGAAGGCGTACCAGACCCCGCACGAACGCTTCGAAGTCGACGGCGCCGACGCGGCCCGCACCTTCCTGCGGAAACGGCACATGCCCGCCGGGCGCGCGGACGTCGTGTGGGACGCGATAGCCCTGCACACCAACGTCGGCATCGCGACCCGCAAACGGCCCGAGATCGGCATCGTCGCCATCGGCTCCGGGCTCGACTTCACCGGGAACGACCTTGAGAAGATCCCGTCCGACGCGCTCGCCGAGATTCTCGCGGCGTTCCCCCGGGCGGGGTTCAGACAAGACGCCGTCGACAACATGCTCGCGCTGTGCCGCACCAAGCCCATGTCGGTGCTCATGCACCCCTTCGCCGAGGTCGGCCGCCGTCACCTCCCGGACTTCCCGGTGCCCACCGTGGAGGACCTTCTGCTTGCCGCGCCCTTCGGGGAGTGAGACAAACCGCTGGGGGACAAACCGCTGTGGGACAAACCGCTGGGGGAGTGGGTCTGGCCGGGGTGGCCCAAGGCGGGACGTGAGCCGGTTGCGGAGGTGGGATCGGGCGCATCTCGCCAGAAGGGCAGCATGATCATGCGTGACGTTG
>NZ_JASKYR010001063.1:0-2095 GCF_041028215.1 Streptomyces flavofungini | reverse complement strand
GCTCATGGGCCTGTACGGCACCCGGCGCCGCCCCCCCCCCCCCCCCCCCCCCCCCCCCCCCCCCCCCCCCCCCCCCCCCCCCCCCCCCCCCCGGCGGCGTACCGGTCGGCGCTGCGGGCGGGCCGTCCGCTGCCCGTCGCCATCCACCTGGGTCTCGGCCCCGCCGTGCTGCTCTCCTCCTGCTGCCCGACCTCCCTCGTGCCCACCGGGCTCGACGAGCTGGCGGTGGCGGGCGCGCTGGGCGGGGCGCCGGTGGAGCTCGCGCGGTGCCGCACGGTGGACGCGGAGTACGTCGCGGACGCCGAGTACGTCCTGGAGGGCGAGCTCCTGCCCGATCTGGCGCCGGAGAATCCGCGCGGGACCGCCGCCACCCCGGAGTTCCTCGGCTACCAGGGGCGCGCGCACCCCGCGCTGCCGACCGTCCGGATCACCGGGATCACCGCACGCGACGGCGCCATCCTCCAGGCCGTCTCGGGACCCGGCCACGAACAGTCGGTGCTGCTCGGCTTCGGGATGGAGGCGGCGGTGCTGGGGCGGCTGCGGGAGTGGGACGCCCCGGTGAAGGCCGTGCACTGCCACACGGCGGGCGGCGGCCAGCTCATGGTGGTGCTCCAGTGGTTCCACAAGCGCTCGGCCGCCGACGACGAAGTGGTGCGCAAGGCCTCGGAGTCGGTCCTTGAGGAGTTCCGGATGGCCAAGATGGTCGTCTCGGTCGACGAGGACGTCGACGTGGAGTCCGACGAGGACCTGTGGTGGGCGATGACCACGCGGATGCAGGCGGACCGGGATGTGGTGGTGCTGCCGGACAGGGAGGGCTTCCCGCTCGACCCGACGCAGTCCACCGGCTACTCCCCGGCCCTCTCGGCGGACGGCCGCACCGCCAAGGTCGTCTTCGACTGCACCGTGCCGTACGCCCAGCGGGCCCGCTTCCACCGCCCGCGCTTCACCCGGGCAGGCGCCTCGCGGGCGACGCGTCCCTGACCTCCCGCACGACGGCGGCCAGCAGCGCGATGCCTTCGGTGATGCGGGCGGTGGTCAGGGCCGCGTACCCGACCAGGAAGGTCGGCTCGGCGGGCACCTCCCGTACGAAGTAGCCGGACGCGGGGTAGATCCGCACCCCGCGTCCGGCCGCGCGCCGGGCGATCTCGGCCTCCGTCGCGCCGCGCGTGCCGGTGAGCGTGACCAGGACGTGCAGGCCCGCCGCCTCGCCGGAGATGCGCACCTCGGAGCCGAAGTGTTCGAGCAGGACCTCGATGAGGCGGCTCCTGCGCTGCCGGTACAGCCGGGTCATCCGGCTGATGTGACGGGTGTAGGCGCCGGTCGCGATGAAGTGGGCGAGCCCGTCCTGGTCGACGGTGGGCGTCAGCCGGTCGGTGATCCACTTGATGCCGAGGAAGGGCTGCACGAGGTGCGGCGGGAGGATCGCGTACCCGATCCGCAGCGCGGGGAAGAGCGTCTTGCTGAAGCTGCCGACGTAGACGACGGTGTCCCGGTGCCGGGCGGCGGCCAGGGCGGGCAGGCGCTCGGCGGTGAAGGTGAACTCGTTGTGGTAGTCGTCCTCCAGGATCGTCGCGCCGCGCTCGTAGGCCCAGTCCAGCAGGGCGCGCCGACGCTCCTCGGACATGATGAAACCGGTCGGGAACTGGTGCGACGGCGTCACGTACACCAGCCTGACCCGCGCCGGGTCGTGGCCCTGCGCCCGCACACACGCGTCGATGTCACCGACCCGCAGCCCCTGCTCGTCCACCGGTACGGGTACCACGGTGGCCTCGGAGCAGCCGAAGACCTGGCGCAGCACGGTATGGCTCGGGTCCTCGATGACGACCACGTCCCCCGGCTTCACCAGCATCCTGACGAGGATGTCCATGGCCTGGGTGGCGCCGCCGGTGACCATGATCCGGTCGGCGGACGCGTCCAGGGCGCGGCTCTGCCGCACCAGCGTGGCGATCTCCGTGCGCAGCCTGGGCGAGCCCTCGGCAGGGCCATAGCCGAGCGCGGCGGCGTCGGCCCTGCCGTACGCCTCCTGGAGCGACTGGAGCCAGCGCGCCACGGGGAAGTCGGCGAGCGCGGGCGTGCCGTGCCGGAAGTCGAGGGC
>NZ_JASKYR010001062.1:0-2149 GCF_041028215.1 Streptomyces flavofungini | reverse complement strand
GTATGCGGGAGAGACGGTTGATCAGGTCGGGTAATGCTTTGGCAAAAAGAGCCCGGGAGGAAATGGAGCAGAAACCTCCGGTGTTCTCCCTCTGGAGGTCCGTACGCCCTCCCTGTCGTCATGCCCGTACGCAAGGAGGACCGCCACGTGAGCCAGTACGTGTCCAGGCTCGGGCGTCGATCCACGGCGGCCCCCTCACGGCTGCGCATGCCAGGCACTCCGCGGCGGCCCCGGCGGGTGGCCGTGCTGAGCGTGCACACCTCGCCGCTGCACCAGCCAGGCACGGGCGACGCGGGCGGCATGAACGTCTACATCGTCGAGCTCGCCAAGCGCCTCGCCGCGATCAACATCGAGGTCGAGATCTTCACCCGCGCCACCACCGGCGCGCTCCCGCCCGCCGTGGAGCTGGCCCCCGGGGTCCTCGTCCGGCACGTCGACGCGGGCCCCTACGAAGGGCTCGCCAAGGAGGAGCTGCCGGCCCAGCTCTGCGCCTTCACGCACGGCGTCATGCAGGCCTGGGCGGGCCACCGGCCCGGCTACTACGACCTCGTCCACTCCCACTACTGGCTCTCCGGCCACGTCGGCTGGCTCGCCGCCGAGCGCTGGGGCGTGCCCCTGGTGCACGCCATGCACACCATGGCCAAGGTCAAGAACGCCGCGCTCGCCGCGGGCGACACCCCCGAGCCCGCCGCCCGCGTCATAGGCGAGACGCAGATCGTGCGCGCCGCCGACCGGCTCATCGCCAACACCTCGGAAGAGGCCGACGAGCTCGTACGCCACTACGAAGCCGAGCCCGGCAAAGTCGCCGTCGTGCACCCCGGCGTCAATCTCGACCGCTTCCGCCCCGCCGACGGGCGCGCCGCCGCCCGGCACCGGCTCAACCTCCCGCAGAACGCGCTGATCCCGCTCTTCGCGGGCCGCATCCAGCCCCTCAAGGCCCCGGACGTGCTGCTGCGCGCGGTCGCCGTCCTCCTGGACGAGCGTCCCGCCCTGCGCTCCAACATCGTGGTGCCCATCGTCGGCGGCCCCAGCGGCAGCGGCCTCGCCAAGCCTGAGGGGCTCCAGAAACTGGCCGCGAAGCTGGGCATCGCGGACGTGGTCCGCTTCCAGCCGCCGGTGGGCCAGGACCAGCTCGCGGACTGGTTCCGCGCGGCGTCGGTCCTCGTGATGCCGTCCTACAGCGAGTCCTTCGGGCTCGTCGCCATAGAGGCGCAGGCGGCGGGCACGCCGGTCCTCGCGGCGTCGGTGGGGGGCCTGCCGGTCGCGGTGCGCGACGGGGAGACGGGCTTTCTGATCCCCGGGCACGAACCGTCGCTCTACGCGCGCGTGCTCCGCGATTTCGCCGACCGGCCCCATCTCGCCGACAGCATGGGTGATGCCGCCGCCCGCCACGCGCAGTCCTTCGGCTGGGACACGGCGGCCGCCGCCACGGCGGACGTGTACACGGCCGCCATGCATGACTTCCGGCGTCACGTACGCTCGCATCATGGTTGAGCAGGTGGGTTCCGGAGGCGGCAGTTCCGCTGCGGGAGACGGCGGTTCCGTCGCGGGTGCCGTGATCGAGCGGACGCTGGACGACGCCGAGCTGGAGTGGGAGAGTCCCGAACCCGGCTCCTACGTAGTGAAGCTCCCGGGCACCCGCAAGCTCTCCACCACCCTGTCGATGATCGTCGGCAACCACTCCCTCTCCCTGAACGCCTTCGTGATCCGCCACCCCGACGAGAACCACGAGGCGGTGCACCGCTGGCTCCTTGAGCGGAACCTGCGTCTCTACGGGGTGAGTTACGCGATCGACTCCCTCGGCGACATCTATCTCGCCGGGAAGCTGCCCCTCTCGGCGGTCACGCCCGAGGAACTGGACCGGCTCCTCGGCTCGGTCCTCTCCGCCTCGGACGACTCCTTCAACACGCTGCTCGAACTCGGATTCGCGTCGGCGATCCGCAAGGAGTATGCGTGGCGGGTGGCCCGGGGGGAGCCGACGCGAATCCGAGTTCGAGCCGGGGGAGCCGACGCGGAACCTCGGAACGCCCTGGAGCACGGGTTCCGGGAGGGGGACACCGGCACGGTCGAGGTCTCGGCGGTGCGCGGCGGCACGAGCAAGGACGTACGGCTGCTGATCACCGTCCAGGACGACGGCGTCGGTCTGCCG
>NZ_JASKYR010001061.1:0-2082 GCF_041028215.1 Streptomyces flavofungini | reverse complement strand
GTCGGCGGCGGGCCGCGCGACGGGCTGCGGCGCGGCGGACGTGGTCAGCAGGCTCTTCGGGATGAACATGTACACGCGGGTTCCGCCGAAGGGGTTCGGGGCCTCCAGGTCGATGCGGAATCCGTAGTCACCGGCGAGGGCCGCGGCGGACCGCAGGCCGGTCTGCGGGTGCGCGCCGAGCTGGTTGATGTCGTCGCGCCGCTCCCCGGTCAGGATCTCCCTGGCCCAGGTGAGCTGCTCCTCGTTCATGCGCAGGCCCGCGTCGTCGACGATGACCGAGACGCCGTGGTGGCCCTCCTGGAAGGCGACGTGCACCCGGGAGGAGGAGGGGGAGTAGCGGACGGCGTTGTCCAGGAGCACGGCGAGGGCGTGCACGACGGGTCCGACGGCCCGGCTGGTCACCGTGGCGGCCAGCTCCTGGTGCTCGACCCGCTCGTACTCCTCGATGCTGCCCATGGCCGCCCTGACCACGTCGGTCATCGGCGTCGCGGGCCAGCGGCGGGACAGTTTGCCTCCCGAGAGGACCACGTAGTTCTGCGCCACGAGCAGCATCTGCTGGGTGGGGTGGTCGATGCCGACCAGCGTCTCGTACGCCTCGTCGCCCTCGTGGCGCCGCACGCCCTGGCTGACCCGCTGGCTCAGCTTGGACGCCATGCCGACCATCGCGGAGGAGACGGCGCGCACGGCGGCGCGGCTGGACTCCTCTGCGGCCCGGCGCGCGCGTTCGGACTGCTCCCGCGCGTCCTGCTCGGCCTCGGCGATCTGCTCGCCGGTGCTGGTCTGCGCGTCGTACTGCACCTTGCGGACCGTGTGCGCCGCGGAGTTGGCCAGCTCGGCGAGGCGCTGCGCGAGCACCGTGCCGACCAGCGCGTCGGGCAGCTCGATGTCGACGCCGTGGCCGGTGCCCGAACGTTCCGCCTCGGGTCCGAGACGGGGTATCACGTGGCCCGCGAGCTGCGCGAGGACGTCCTCGGCGGCGCGCTGCTGCCGGGCGGTCTCCTCGGCCTGTGTCCGCAGGCGGCCGTTCTCGGCGCGCTCGCCCCGGCACTGGTCCCAGAACCGCCAGGCCGCACCACCGGCGGCCAGGGCCAGCACCGAGGGCACCACGGTGGTGGCCTGTATCAGGTCTGTCATCACGTCCTCTACAGGTGTCATGGGGGGCAGGTCCGCCGACGCGGCCGTCTCAACGGGGGCGCGGCGGGGTCCCAATGGCACACGCATTCGGCCAACTAGTGACCGAAAATATGCCAGTTGGCCGTCTCGGCTCCACGATATCTCTTCGTGTGCACGAACGGTTGCACTCGATGACCAGCAGCCATGCAGATTCTGTGATGCTCCGGCGGCACGTCGGGCAGTGTCGGGAAATGAGGGATTTTCCACGCGCGGCGGCGGCCCACCGGCCGCCGGAGCCGGTGTGCCGCTTGGTCGATGTGCCTGTCTACCTGCGGGTCAGTCGCTGTGCATGGTCTGCGCCATGCGCACGAGCTCGTCACCCTCGGGAGCGTCTATCTCGACGTCGAGGACGGTGCAGACCCGGCCGAGCAGGAAGTAGAAGCCCGCCAGGACGAGCGTCTCGACGAGCTGCTCCTCGGTGTAGTGGGCCGACACGGCCTTGAAGAGCGCCTCGTCCACCAGGGGCGCGGCGGCCGAGGCGGCGGCGAAGGCCAGGAGCGCCCGCTGCGCCGGGGTGAAGACGTCGGCGTCGTACCGCTTGCCGCGCAGGGCGTCGCGCTGGGCGTCGGTGATGCCCACGGCGCGGGAGATGGGGATGTGCTGCTCCCACTCGTACTCGGCCTCGAAGACGGTGCCGTAGGTGAGGATCAGCAGTTCGCGGTCGGCCGGGGTGAGGCTGCCCTCGGCGAACAGCGCGGCGCCGAGCCGGGCGATCTGGCCGACCGACCGGGGCGCGTGGCCGAGGATCCGGTAGACGTTGATGACGCGGCCCTGGCTGAGGGAGCGCAGGGACTCGGGCATCGCCTCGTCGTCGAGGCAGGGGATACGGGACATCAGCTCTCCTCGGGGGAGTTCGTGGGGTGTGTGCGGGTGCGTGTTCGASGGTCGGTACAGGGGCCGGTACGGGGG
>NZ_JASKYR010001060.1:0-2778 GCF_041028215.1 Streptomyces flavofungini | reverse complement strand
CCCCGGACGACGACGCGGACGACACCCCCGACACCCGCCGCCGCAGGAAGCCGCCGCACCGCCCACGTCTCGACCGCCACGCACCCGTCCCGACCCACCGCAGGCGCTCGGGCCGGTCGCGTCCGCGTACCGGCCAGGCTCGCTGACAGGCCGGACACGTCCGGGCGTGGGCCCTGCCGTGCGGTGGCTGGTGGGTTGCGGCCCGCCGTCCACCGTGCGCCCGTCACGTACCCGTCCCGACCCACCGCAGGCGCTCCTGCCGGTCGCGTCCTCGCACCCGCCAGGCTCGCTGACGGACCGGCCGCGTCCGGGCGTGGCGCCTGCCGTGCGATGCGGCGGGCGCGTCGGGGTGCCTCCGGCGCGGTCTCCGGACCACGTACGACTCCACTAGCGCGCACGCGTCGAAGAGCGACGCGTACGTCTCTTCGAACCCGGGACGGGCGACCCCGTTCCCCTCAGACCACCCAGGTGATGACCATGACTTCCAGCACGCTCCTGCCCAATCCCACGACCGTCCCAACTCCGACCCGGGCCGCCGACACCCCCGTACCGGCATGCCCCGAGGCGTCCGATACCGGTGCCCGGCTCGCGCTCGCCGATGATCTGCTGAGCCTGCTGCGGACGACCAGTACCGAACCGCGCCCCGACGAGCAGCTCGAAGCACTCACCCTCGCGGTCTCGGCCGATCTGCCCGTGCTGCTCTGGGGGGAGCCGGGCATCGGGAAGACGGCCGCGCTGACGCAGCTCGCCGCCTCGCTCGGCCTGCCCCTGACCACCGTGATCGCCAGTGTCCACGAACCGTCCGACTTCTCCGGGCTGCCCATCGTGGGCGACGACCCGGCCGTGCAAGGCGTGCCGATGGCGCCACCGCAGTGGGCCGTCGAGCTCGTACGTGCCGGGCGGGGTCTGCTCTTCCTGGACGAGCTGTCCACCGCCACCCCCGCCGTGCAGGCCGCCCTGCTGCGCGTGGTCCTGGAGCGGCGGGTCGGAGCCCTGCGGCTGCCGCCCGGCGTACGCATCGTGGCCGCCGCCAATCCGCGCGCATCGGCGGCGGACGGCTGGGAACTGAGCCCCCCGCTGGCCAACCGGTTCGTGCATCTGCACTGGACGCACGACAGGGAGGTCGTGGTGCGCGGCCTCGGCGGAGTATGGCCGCGCGCGGAACTGCCCCGGCTCGCCCAGGCGCGCATGCCGGAGGCGGTGGCCTTCGCCCGGCGCGCGGTGTGCGGCTTCCTGGCGTCCCGGCCGACGCTCATCCACCGGCTGCCGAACACCGAGACGCGGCGCGGCGGAGCGTGGCCCTCGCCGCGCAGCTGGGAGGCCGCGCTGACCCTGCTGGCCTTCGCCACGGCGGCCTCGGTCTCGCACGATGTGCTCGCGCTGCTGGTGCGGGGCGCGGTGGGGGACGGCCCAGGCCTGGAACTCCTCGCCTACCTCGACCGGCTTGACCTGCCGGACCCGGAGGCGCTGCTCGCCGACCCGCATTCCGCCGAACTGCCGGAACGCGGAGATCTGCGGCAAGCCACGCTGGAGGCGGTGGTGGCGGCCGTCGGGACGCGGCCCGAGCGTGCACGCTGGGAGGCGGGCTGGGCGGTACTGGTCCGCGCCCTGGAGACCGGCGCCCCCGACCTGCTCGTCGCACCGGCGAAGGCGCTCGCCGCGCTGCGGCGCGACGACTGGGAGGTACCGGAGGCGGTGGAGCGCCTGACGGGCGTGGTCGGCCTCGCCCGGCGCGCCGACCTGTCGGTGGTACGGGCCAGGACGGCGGCCGGGAACGCGACGGGGACGGGCCGATGAAGGGTTCCGTACCACGCCCGCGCAAGGGGCCGCGTCCAGTGCCCCGGCCTGCGCCCCCGCGCCCGCCAAGGGCCACGGCGTCCGCTCCCGCCGCTCGCCCGGCCGGGCCGCGCACACCCCTGGACATGGAGAAACTGCTCTCCGCCCGGCTGCACGCGGTGAAGGTCAGGCCCTACCTGGCCGACGCGCTCTTCGCGCTGCACGTGGTCGACGACCCCTCGGTGCCGACGATGGCGGTGGACGCCCACTGGCGCTGCTACGTGTCCGCCGCGTTCGTGGCGCGCACCCCGGTGGAGGAGCTCGCGGGCGTCTGGGTGCACGAGGTCTCCCACCTGCTGCGGGACCATCACGGGCGCGGCGAGGCCTACGCGCGCGAACACGAGCGGCAGGGGCCGGGGGAACGGCTCCGGCGCAACATCGCGGCAGACTTCGAGATCAACGACGACATCTACGGTGACGGCCTGCCCCGCCCCGGCGGGGCGGTGGTGCCGTCGATGCTGGGGCTGCGGGAGGGGCTGCTGATGGAGGAGTACCTGCGGACGTCCTCCCTGTCCGACCTGGCCTCGGAGCTGGCCTGGCTGGACTGCGGAAGCGGCGCCGACGGGCAGGAACGGCCGTGGGAGCTGGGCCCGGACGGGGCGAACGGACTGACCAGGCAGCAGCGGGACGCGGTCCGCTTCCGGGTCGCGGAGGGCATCAAGGGCCGTCCGGGCACCGCGCCGGAAGGGTGGCGCCGCTGGGCGGACCAGGCGTTCCAACCACCGCAGCCATGGCGCCAGTTGCTCGGCTCGGCGATCCGCTCGGCCGCGGGCGCGCCGGGCGTGGGCGAGAACCACAGCTACCGGCGTCCGGCCCGGCGCTCGGTCAGCGTCCCCAAGGTGGTGCTGCCCAGCCTGCGCCGCACGCCCCCCAGGGTCTGCGTGGTGATCGACACCTCCGGTTCGGTCAGCGACGCCGAACTGGGCGCCGCGCTGCTTGAGG
>NZ_JASKYR010000106.1:0-15439 GCF_041028215.1 Streptomyces flavofungini | reverse complement strand
GGCCAGAACGTGCCGACGTCCCAGAGGATGCCGATGGTGCGGCGGGCCGAGGCGTCCTTGTAGGCCCGGCGGCCCCAGGTGACGAACAGTATGAAGCCGAAGCCGATCAGCCAGGACCCGAGCGCCTGCGAGGTCTCCGCCGCTCCCTCCACGACGTCGGGCGTCCCCTGGGCGGCCGTGGCGGGCACCTCCCCGGTCAGCCAGGCGCCGACCAGGGCGCCCGCGCCGAGCAGCAGCGTCACCGCCGAGACGACGCCGACGATGCGGGGCGCGCGGTCGGTGAGCGCGGCACGCGCGCGGGTGCCCGCGATGCGGCGGGTGCGTGCCGCGTCCGTGGGCTCGCCGGGGTAGTCGAGCGGCACCTGCGCCCGCTCGCGCCGCTTGTGCTCGACGGTGCGCGTGCCGAGCCAGGCGCAGAGCACCGCGACGACGACGAGCAGCGGCGGGATCACGGAGGCCTGCCAGGTGAGCAGGACGGGCGGGCCCGCTATCGAGCCGTGGGTGCCGTCGAGCCAGTCGGCCACGCGCTGCGCGCCGCCGCCGGACATCACCCCGCCGAGCGCGCAGGCCAGCATGGCGACGGCGGGCCCGGCCAGGCCGCGGATGGCGGTGCGGGAGTCGGGCGACGAGCGGTACAGGGCGTGGGCGACCACCGCGAGGCCGATGACCAGGAGCCCCTGGACGAGCGCGATGCCGCCGAACGTGGCGTCGCCGGGCAGCCTGCCGCCGGACCGCCAGCCGGGGCGCGACCAGCCCGCGTACAGCAGCGTGAGGACGAGCACGCCGAGGGCGGCCTGGGGCAGCCGCCGGACCAGGGCCTTGTCGAGCTCGCGGTCGAGCCGGTTCTCGCTGCGTCCCCTGCGGCAGACCACGTACACGACGACGGCACCGCCCGTGAGCAGCGCGGCCTCCAGGGTCCAGCCGAGGGCGTCGAGGAGGGCGGGGCCGCCGGGGCGGCGGTCGTGGCGCGCGGCCGCGGCGCCGACGGCGGCGGCGACGGTGAACAGCCCGGCGGCCGTGTGGGCGGCG
Organism: Streptomyces flavofungini; assembly: GCF_041028215.1. Classification (GTDB taxonomy): domain Bacteria; phylum Actinomycetota; class Actinomycetes; order Streptomycetales; family Streptomycetaceae; genus Streptomyces; species Streptomyces flavofungini_B. The sequence goes on along the minus strand of NZ_JASKYR010000106.1, from coordinate 14,410 downwards.
CGGAGCCTGGCGACGAGGCGCCTGCCGTACCAGAAGCCGGGCCTGGCGAGCGCGGAGCGCTTGGTCTCCTCCTCCGGGTCGCTCTGGTGGGGCAGCGGCTGCTGGGACTCGTAGGCGCTCCAGGTGCGGTGGGAGAGGTACCAGAGCAGGCCGGTGAGGGCGACGGGCGCCAGGGCGGCGAGGCCGAGGCGGCGGCCGGGCTGCGACCACCAGCCGCCGTGCCCCGCCCCGTCGGTGGCGAGGAAGCCGAGCCAGGCGCGGTCGGTGGAGCAGGCGGGGGCGCCCGCGCACTGCCAGGCGGTGAGGTCGAGGGCGATCTCGCAGGCGGCGGCGACGAGCAGGACGGTGAGGGTGAGGCCGATCAGCCGCACCAGCAGGCCGTAGGCGCGCACGAGCCGACGGCGGCGGCGCGAGGTGGGGCGCATCCAGTGGGCGAGGTTGACCACCATGAAGGGGAGCAGCAGGAGCCACAGGGCGCGGGAGCCGTTGCCGGAGGTGAGGTTGCACCACACGTACGCCTCGGGCACCGGTTTGCCGCGGTAGTCGTCGGGGCGCCGCTCGGCGTCGGCGTCCTCCGCGCGGCGGAAGACGGCCGCGGTCTCGTCTCCGGAGATCCGCACGGTGCGCGGATCGCCGAGCATGGTCTCCGGTGTGGTGCCGCCGACCCCGTGCACCAGGAGTTCCAGGGCGGTCTCGTCCTTCGTCGCAGGCTCCACAGTCCGCATCCCCCGAGAAGTGCGTGGTGAGGGGGCAAGGATTTCGGCTCACGGACCGGTGCGCACCCTCCGTCACTGAATCTCCCCCTTACGGGCCACGGGGAACCACGCGCGCGGGCGGTGGACCGGTTCTCACAGGCCCGTGCGAGGATGAGGCGCAGCCGCGCCGCAGGGGCGCGGCGGGTGTGACGAGGCAGAAGGGCCGGGGCCTGGCGTGAGTGAGAACCAGAACCTTCTCGCCGAGCAGCGCCGTGCCCTCATCCTCGACGAGGTGCGCCGCAGGGGCGGCGTCCGCGTCAATGAGCTGACCCGCAAGCTGGGCGTCTCGGACATGACGGTCCGCCGCGACCTGGACGCGCTGTCCCGGCAGGGTGTCCTGGAGAAGGTGCACGGCGGCGCGGTGCCGGTCGTCGAGGCGAGCACGCACGAGCCGGGGTTCGAGGCGAAGTCGGGCCTGGAGCTGAGCGCCAAGGAGGACATCGCGCGGACGGCGGCGTCCCTGGTGGCGCCGGGCTCGGCGATCGCGCTGTCCGGCGGCACGACGACGTATGCGCTGGCGCACCATCTCCTGGACGTGCCGGATCTGACGGTGGTGACCAACTCGGTGCGGGTCGCGGATGTCTTCCACTCCGCGCAGCGCAGCTCCGGCCAGCGCCAGGGGGCGGCCACGGTGGTGCTGACCGGCGGGGTGCGCACGCCGTCGGACTCGCTGGTGGGCCCGGTCGCGGACCAGGCGATCAGGGCGCTCCACTTCGATGTGCTCTTCCTCGGTGTGCACGGCATATCGGCGGAGGCGGGCCTCTCGACGCCGAACCTCGCGGAGGCGGAGACGAACCGGCGCCTCGTGCAGTCCGCGCGGCGCGTGATCGTGGTCGCGGACCACACCAAGTGGGGGACGGTGGGCCTGAGTTCGTTCGCCGCGCTCTCGCAGGTCGACACGCTGGTGACGGACGCCGGGCTGCCGGTGGACGCGCGCGCGGAGGTCGCCGAGCATCTGCACCGGCTCATGGTCACGGGCGAGCCGGAGACCGCGGTCCAGGGCGGGCCCGGTGCGACGGGTCAGGGCGGGCCCGGTGCCTCGGTCCAGGATGAGTCCGGTGCGACGGGTCAGGGCGGGCCCGCCTCGACTGTCCAGGGCGGGCCCGCCTCGGCCGTCCAGGGCGAGTCCGCCTCGGCCGTCCAGGGCGAGTCCGGCTCGGCGGAGGAGCCCGCAGACATCTGACGGGCCGCCAGCTATGGTGACGGTGCCCGGTCAACCGCCGTACTCCGCTGGGGGCAGCCGCCGATGGCACGCCGACTGGAGCCCGTGGGGCTCGACTTCCTGGAGACCGCGCCCGTGCGCCTGGTCTTCACGCACGAGATGCGCGCGGCGCCGGAGGCGGTCCACCGCGCGCTCGCCGAGGACATCACCGACTGGCCGAGGTGGTTCACCGCGGTCACGCTGTGCCGTCCGGCCGACGGCGGGGCGGGACGCGAGGTCGGGCTCAAGGGCGGCACCCGTTTCCGGGAGCGGATCCTCGCCTCCGAGGCCCCGACGCGGTACGCCTACCGCGTCGACGAGACGAACACCCCGGGCCCGCGCGCCCTTCTTGAGGAGTGGCACCTGAGCCCCTCGGGCACCGGCACGGACACCGGCACCGGCACCCACGTGCGGTGGACCTTCGCGGCGGACGGCCCCGCCCCCTTCCGCATGCTGCTCAGAGGCGGCCGCGCGGGACTCGGCCGGGCCTTCCGTACCGCCGTGACCAGCCTCGACCGGCGCCTCGCCGTAACCGCCGAGCGCAGGGACGAGAGGCCCTAGGGGCTACCGCCGCTCCTACCGCCACTCCCCCGTGGCGAGCAGCGTCTCGATGGCCGCCGCGTACGGCGTGATGTCGAGGCCCTGTTCGGCCAGCCACGCGTCGGAGTAGTACTTGTCCAGGTAGCGGTCGCCCGGGTCGCAGATCAGCGTCACCACGCTGCCGTGGCGGCCCGCCGCGACCATCTCGGCGACGATCTTCAGGGCGCTCCACAGGCCGGTGCCCGTGGAGCCGCCCGCCTTGCGGCCGATGGCGCCTTCCAGGGCGCGTACGGCGGCGACGGACGCGGCGTCCGGCACCTTCATCATGCGGTCGATGGCGCCGGGCACGAAGCTGGGCTCCATGCGCGGACGTCCGATGCCCTCGATGCGGGAGCCGCAGTCGCTCGTCGCGTCCGGGTCGTTCTTCGTCCAGCCGTCGAAGAAGCAGGAGTTCTCCGGGTCGGCGACGCAGATACGGGTGTCGTGCTGCATGTAGTGGACGTAGCGCGCGAGGGTCGCCGAGGTGCCGCCGGTGCCCGCCGTGGCGACGATCCACGCGGGCTCCGGGTAGCGCTCGAGGCGGAGCTGCTGGTAGATCGATTCGGCGATGTTGTTGTTGCCCCGCCAGTCGGTGGCCCGTTCCGCGTAGGTGAACTGGTCCATGTAGTGGCCGCCGGTCTCGACGGCGAGGGCCGCCGACTCGGCGTACATCGTGCGCGAGTCGTCGACGAAGTGGCACCGTCCGCCGTGGAACTCGATCAGACGGCACTTCTCGGCGCTGGTCGTGCGCGGCATCACCGCGATGAAGGGCACCCCGATGAGCTTCGCGAAGTAGGCCTCGGAGACGGCCGTCGAGCCGCTGGAGGCCTCGATGACGGGGCGGCCGGGCCTGATCCAGCCGTTGCAGAGGCCGTAGAGGAAGAGCGAGCGGGCGAGGCGGTGCTTGAGGCTGCCGGTCGGATGCGTCGACTCGTCCTTCAGATACAGGTCGATACCCCACTGTTCGGGCAGCGGGAAGCGCAGCAGATGGGTGTCGGCCGAGCGGTTGGCGTCGGCCTGCACCTTTCGGACGGCTTCTTTCAGCCAGTCCCGGTACTCCGCGTCACTGTGGTCGACGTCGAGCGTCGGCATCGGCCCGTCGGCTCGAAATTGCTGTGGGGTGTCCACCGCGGGGCTCCTTCGCGTCGTGCCGGACGCGATTCGACGCGGCCGTACACCTCGATCTTAAACACCCCTCGCACGCTTCTCACCTGCATAAACATACCTTTGGGCACCTCAAAGGCACTGCTGGCGCAGCGAACGGCGCCGCGCCGGACGGGCGGCTGGGGCGTCCCGTCGAACGCGTAGCGTGACGGCTCCAATGCGTACTGGTGCTCGACGCTCGCGACGGGCAGACTGCACGGCACGGGGCACCGTCCCGAATGGAGTGCGGGACACTGCCCCGAACGGAGCGATGTCACCGAAGCGCACAAGGGGAGTGGGTCATGGCGGAGCCGGAGTTCACGGCGACGGGTGTAAGGATCGGTCGGCGCTTGCGCTCCCTCACCCGTGCCGGACAGGTCCGGATCGCCGACGGCAGGCTCGAGTTGCTCACCAGTTACGGCACGGAGATCGACAGCGCTCCGGTGCAGGCCGTACGCGCGGGCAAACCGTGGTTCGCCCCGGAGGACAGGGCGCTGGCCGAGGTGAACGGCACCCGCTACCGGCTCACCCTCGGCGAGCACGACCCGGCTCCAGGCCAGGCAGGGCCCCCCACCGTGCGCAGGTTCATCGAGGCGGTGCGCGGCGCCGCTGGACGCCACGCGCGAGGCTGAACGGGTCATCACCGGGCCGAACGGGCCCATCCGCCCCCGTGCGAGTTGCATGCCCGTTCCCCCTGGGTCACTCTGGTCTCACATCACTCTGGGTTTACCGGCGATGACGCTGCGAACCAGCCCGCCGCCGGCACGCAGTAGGCGGCAGACCAAGCGGCCACCTGCTGGATCCGAACGACGCCTTCTTCCGGACCGCAATTCGGGGAGTCGCAGCCGTGATCAGCAAACCAAGCAGGCATTGCACGGTGGAGCTTCAGGCCCTGCCGTCGCGGATCCGCCAGGTCCGCAGAATCATCTCCGCACAGTTGCGGTACTGGCATCTCGACGCGTTGATAGACCAGGCCGCACTCGGTGTGACCGAGCTGCTGACCAACGTCCATCGACATGCGGAACCAGACAAGGGGTGCACCGTGGAGATCGAGCTGCTCCTTGAGCGGCTCACCGTCTCCGTGCACGACCACGATCCCCGGCTGCCCGTGATCCACGAGGCGGAGCCGATGGCGACGTGCGGCCGTGGCCTCGCGATGGTCGCGGCGGTGAGCGAGAGCTGGGGCGTGCGCTCCCAGGGCTCGTCGGGAAAGGTCGTGTGGTTCACGCTCCCCGCACCCGAACCCACCGTGACCGTCCCCCTGTATCCCCTGTACGGGATGACCAAGAAGACTCCCGCCCGGTCGGCCGTTGTCGGCTGACCGGGCGGTGATCGTCCGCCACGCGTGTCACGCGCCGGGCGTGCGCCGGAACGCGTACGCCGGTGGGGTCACTCGGTGGCGATGGCGCGCAGCACATCGAGGCGCGCCGCACGCCGCGCCGGGCGCAGCCCCGCCAGGGCTCCCGCGGCCAGGCCCACCAGCGCGACCACCGCGAGCCGCGCGGGCGGCAGGGCGAACGCGAAGGCGCTGTCGGTGGTGGCGTCGGAGGCCCTGACGAGCACCCAGCCGAGGAAGCCGCCGAGCGCGAGTCCGCCCGCCGTGCCGAAGGCGGCCACGAGCACCGACTCCCAGCGGACCATGGCCCGCAGCTGCGCCCTGGTCTGCCCGACGGCCCGCAACAGGCCCAGCTCCCGGGTGCGTTCATGGACCGCGAGCGTGAGGGTGTTGGCGATGCCGAGCAGCGCGATGAGCACCGCGAGGGCGAGCAGGGCGTAGACCAGCGTGAGCATCATGTCGATGCCGCCCGCCGAGGACCGCGCGTACTCCTCGCGGGTCTGCACGTCCGGGTCGCCGTACTTCTCGGCGGTCCTGGCCACCGCCGCCTTGCCCTCGGCCGCGCCGACGCCGTCCGCGAAGGTGACGGCGACGAGGCGGTCGGCGTCCTGCGCCCGGTGCGGTGCCCAGGCCTCGCGGGTGATGACGTAGTCCCCCGCCAGTTCCGACCTGCCGTACACGGCCCGGACCTCGAAGGTCTCCTTCTTGCCGTCGGGGAAGGCCAGTTCGGCCCGCGAGCCGACCTTGAGGTGCCGCTTCGCCGCCTCGGCGCGGGTGATCGCGATGCCGTCGTCGCCCAGCGCCCGCAGGGAGCCCTCGACCTCGCCGAGGTCGAAGGACCTGGCGAACGGGCCGGGGTCGGTGACGGTGAGGGCGCGTCCCTCGCCGTCGACCTCGGCCGCCCCCTTGCCGAGGCCGACGGCGGTCGCCACCTCGGGACGCGCGGCGAGGGCGGGGGCCAGCTTCGGGCTGAGGCCGCTGCCACCGGCGCCGAAGCCGGGTGTGCTGACCGCGACGTCGCCCGCGAAGGAGCGGTTCACCGTCTGGTCCATCGTCGCCTTCAGCGAGGCGCCGAACACCGTGAAGAGCGAGACGACGGCCACGCCGATCATCAGGGCGCTCGCGGTGGCCGCGGTCCGCCGGGGGCTGCGCAGCGCGTTGCGCCGGGCGAGCCCGCCGGTGACCCCGCGCAGCCGGTCGAGGGGCCCGCCGAGGATGCGTACCGCGCGCGACGACGCGACGGGGCCGAGCACCACGAACGCGGCGAGGGCGAGCACCGCCCCGCCCCCGGCGAGCCAGAGCGACGGGGTGACCAGCACACCGGCCAGGGTCATGCCGACGGCGAGCGCCGCGAGGCCGAGGCCCACGACGGCCCGGCCGCGCGAGGCGGCCGAGTGGTCGACCGCGGTCTCGCGGAGCGCGGCGAGCGGCGCGGTGCGCCCGGCGCGGAGGGCGGGCAGCAGCGCGGAGCCGAGGCAGACCAGCACGCCGACGGCGAGCGGCAGCAGCATGGACAGGGCGCTGATCACCAGGTCCCCTTCGGGGAAGGGGAAGCCGATGGCGGGGAAGAGCGCCTGGAGCCCCGCGGCGACGCCGATGCCGCCCGCGAGCCCCGCGCCCGACGCCAGCACGGCGACCACGCCCGCCTCGGCGAGGGTCGACGCGGTGACCTGGCGGCGGGCGGCGCCCAGGGCGCGCAGCAGGGCGTTCTCGCGGGTGCGCTGGGCCACGACGATGGCGAAGGTGTTGTGGATGCTGAAGGTGGCGACCAGCAGGGCGACACCGGAGAAGACCAGCAGGAAGCCGGTGAAGAGCGAGAGGAACTGGCCGGAGACGTTGTCCGTGTTCTCCGCCGCCGACGCCTCGCCGGTGATGGCCTCGACGCCCTTGGGCAGGACGGGGGCCAGCCGCTCCACGAGGGCGCGCTCGCTGACGCCGGGGTCCGCGCGCACCTGGATCGTCGCGGCCTCGCCGGGACGCGGCGTCAGGTACTTCTCGGCGTCGGCCCGCGTCATGCCGGTGAAGGTGGACTGTGCCATGCCGTCCGCGCCGCCGAACGTGGCCAGGCCGACGATGGTGACGCGTACGGGGTCGGGCGTGCGCAGCGTCGTGGTGTCACCGATCCTGAGGTCACCGGCCTCGGCCGCGCCTCGGTTGACGACGACTTCGCCGGTCCGCTCGGGGGCGCGTCCCTCGGCGAGTTCGTAGGCGTTGAGTCCGGTGTCGTCGATCCAGTTGCCCGCGAGCGTGGGCGGGCCCTTGCCGCCGATGGGTTCGCCGTCCCTGCCGAGGAGCTGGCCCGCGCCCTGGATGGCGGGAGCGGCCGCGGCGACACCGTCCACCTTCTCGATCCGGTCGGCCAGTGAGGTCCGCACCGGCTTGCGGGTGCCCTGGCCGTCGTCCGGGGTGGTGACGGCGTCCGCGCCGCGTACGACGGCGTCGGTGCCGCTGGTCGCGTTGCCGAACATGGTGTCGAAGCTCGCCCGCAGGGTGTCGCCCATGACGAGCGTGCCCGCGAGGAAGGCGACGCCGAGCACGACCGCGAGGAACGTACCGGCGAAGCGGCGCTTGTGGCCGCGCAGCGAGGACCGGCTGATGCGGACCGCCGCGGAGAGAGAGCTCATGGCCGCGCTCCTCGTACGGGGTGGGTGTCCGCGTGGGGCGCGGCCCCGGCGCCGGTGTGGTCGGCGGCCCCCGCGCCCGCGTGGTCGGCGTCGAACGCCTTGAGCCGGTCGAGGACCCGGTCGGCGGTCGGGGCCGCCATCCGGTCGACGAGACGGCCGTCGGCGAGGAAGACCACGTCGTCGGCGTGGGCGGCGGCGACCGGGTCATGGGTGACCATGACGACAGTGCGGCCCATCCGGCGCACCGCCCTGCCGAGCAGGTTCAGCACCTCCTCGCCGGAGCGCGAGTCGAGGTTGCCGGTGGGCTCGTCGGCGAAGACCACATCGGGCCTGCCCGCGAACGCCCGCGCCACCGCGACGCGTTGCTGCTGCCCGCCGGAGAGCTCGGAGGGCCGGTGACCGAGCCGGTCGCGGAGTCCGACGACGTCGATGAGGGACTCGGTCCACGCCCGGTCGCCGCGCCTGCCCGCGAGGTCCATGGGCAGGGTGATGTTCTCGGCGACGGTCAGCGTCGGCACCAGGTTGAAGGCCTGGAACACGAAACCGACGCGGTCGCGGCGCAACAGTGTGAGCCGCCGGTCGTCCAGCGTCCCGAGCTCCGTGCCGCCGATGTGGGCGGTGCCCGAGGTGAGCGTGTCCAGGCCCGCCGCGCAGTGCATCAGGGTGGACTTGCCCGAGCCCGACGGGCCCATGATCGCGGTGAACCGTCCGGCGGGGAAGCCGACGCTCACCTCGTCCAGGGCCCGTACGGAGGTGTCGCCGCGGCCGTAGACCTTCACGGCGCCGACGACGCGCGCGGCGTCCGCGGCACTCATGCGGCACCGCCCTTGGCGGACGCACGGCCGAACCTCTCGTCGAGGACGGAGAGGCGGCGCCAGTACTCGTCCTCGTCGATCTCGCCGGTGGCGAAGCGGTGGCCGAGGACGGTGATGGGCGAGTCGGCCGCGATCGGGTCGTGGCGGCCCGCGGCCCGGAACGGTCCGGGCCCGCCGCGCCGTCCCGCGCGGCGGAGCAGGGTGACGGCGCCGATCACGACGGCCGCCCAGATCAGCGGGAAGAACGGGATCCACGGGCCGGGCCCGCCGCCCCAGTGCGCCAGGGTCTGCATGGGAAGTCAGCTCCTCGGAGGACGTCTCGGAAGGTGTCCGGGCCGATGTCCCGGACGACACCTGGAGACTGGCTCCCGCAGGCGTGCCGAGTCGTCGTACGGCCAGCGGCATCGCGTGTACCACGGCGGGAGTACGCGAGGCGGTGCCCGCTGCTCCGGTGGCGGCCGTGACGCGACCGGCGACCGGTTCCGCCAAGGACCTGACGGCTGTACCTACTGGTATGTACAGTGGCCTCATGAGCACTCCGGAGCGTCTGATCGAGTCCACCCGCGAACTCCTGTGGGAGCGGGGTTATGTGGGCACCAGCCCCAAGGCGATCCAGCAGCACGCGGGCGCGGGGCAGGGAAGCATGTACCACCATTTCACCGGCAAACCCGACCTGGCGCTCGCCGCGATCCGGCGCACCGCCGAGGAGTTGCGGCGCACGGTCGAGGGCGTCCTCGGCGGCGAGGGACCGGCGTACGCGCGCATCGAGGCGTATCTGCTGCGCGAGCGCGATGTGCTGCGGGGCTGCCCGGTCGGGCGGCTGACGATGGACCCGGACGTCATCACCAGCGACGCCCTGCGCGCCCCCGTGACGGAGACGCTCGACTGGCTGCGCGACCGGCTCGCCGGCATCGTGCGCGAGGGGTGCGAGCGGGGCGAGTTCGCGGCGCACCTCGACCCGCGCGAGATCGCCGCGGCGATCGTGGCGACGGTCCAGGGCGGCTATGTCCTGGCGCGCGCCTCCGGCTCCCCCGCCGCGTTCGAGGCGGGCGCCCGCGGCCTGCTCGCCCTGCTGGGCGCGGCCCCCGGCCACCGCCACCGCCGCCGCGACGGCCGCGCCCAGCGCCGCGCGGAACAGCAGCGAGCCGCAGCTCACGCGGGCCACGCCCGCCGCCGCGAGGGCGTCGAGGGAGGGGCCGTCCGGGGCGTGGAGGATGTTGAGCGGGGCGTCAAGGGACGCCGTCAGGGCGGCGATGACGGACGTGTCACGGAGCCCGGGGACGAAGAGGCCGTCCGCGCCCGCCGCGCGGTACGCCGCGAGGCGCGCCTCCGTCTCCGTCACGGGCGCCCCCGCCAGCCAGTACGTGTCCGTGCGGGCGTTGACGAAGAGGCGGTCGCCGGTCGCCTCCTTCACCGCCCGCAGGATCTCGGCGTGCAGCCCGGCGTCCCGCAGCGTGCCGTCCGCGCGGCCGTCCTCCAGGTTCACGCCGACCGCTCCGGCGTCCGCCAACTCCACCGTCAGCGCGGCCACTTCCTCCGGGACGTCGCTGAAGCCGCCCTCCACGTCCACGCTGACCAGCGCGTCGAGCCGGGAGAGCGAGCGGGCGAGCCGGAGGGTCTCCTCGCGCGTGCCGCCCACGCCGTCCGGCACCCCGGCCGCCGCCGCCACGCCCAGGCTGGTCGTGCCGACCGCACGGAAACCGGCGCCGACGAGTGCGGCGGCCGAGGCGTGGTCCCAGGCGTTGGGCAGCAGGAAGGGCGCACCGGGGCGGTGCAGTTCGCGGAACCTCTCGTAGGTGAGCGTCATGACACGACCGTACGGCCACGATGTGGCGGCGGCCGAAGGAGCAGGGCGACCGGCCCGCGATCCGGCTTTTGCGGGCCGCCGGTTTAGAACATGATGTGACCATGAAGAGTGATCTGTTCTCCAGTGACCACATGGCACAGCCCGCCGTCGCCCCGGGCATGACCCTCCAGAACGCGAAGTCCATCAAGTACGCGGTGAACGGCGAGATGTACGCGCGGCAGGGCGCGATGATCGCCTACCGGGGCGATCTCCAGTTCGAGCGCAAGAGCCAGGGCGTCGGCGGCATGCTCAAGCGGGCCGTGACCGGCGAGGGGCTGCCGGTGATGACCGTGCGCGGCCAGGGCGAGGCGTGGTTCGCACACGAGGCGCAGAACTGCTTCATCGTCGATGTCGAGCCCGGTGACGTCCTGACGATCAACGGCCGCAACGTGCTCTGTTTCGACGCCTCCCTGTCGTACGAGATCAAGACCGTGAAGGGCGCGGGCATGACCGGCGGCGGTCTCTTCAACAGCGTCTTCACGGGGCAGGGCCGCCTGGGGCTGATGTGTGAGGGCAACCCGCTGGTCATCCCGGTCTCGCACCAGCAGCCCGTGTACGTCGACACGGACGCGGTCGTCGGCTGGACGGCCGCCCTCAACACCTCCCTGCACCGCTCGCAGTCGTTCGGCTCGATGATCCGGGGCGGCTCCGGCGAGGCCGTGCAGCTCATGCTCCAGGGCGAGGGCCACGTCATCGTGCGGCCCAGCGAGGCGACCCCGCAGAAGCCCCAGCAGCACTGACCGGGACCCCGGCACGTACCTTTTCCTACCGTGGTTGTCGACCGAGGAAACGAAGAGGCGGGGGTACGGCTGCGGGCGCCCCGGCACCCCCTGGACCGGCGGTCCGTGGCCTGGTGGCGCACGCGGTGGCTGCTGTGGGTGGCCGCGCCCGTGGTGCCCCTCGTGGTGCTCGGGGCGCTGCTCGAACCGGCCAGGTTCTGGCTGCTGATGCCCGCCGCGGTGGTCGCGGTGCCGGGGCTCGTCGCCGGGCTGCTGCTCCCGCTGTGGTGGTACCGGGTGCACCGGTGGGAGGTCACCGACGATGCCGTGTACGTGCGCACCGGCTTCTTCTGGATGGAGGGCCGGATCGCGCCGATGTCGCGGCTCCAGACCGTGGACACCCTGCGGGGCCCGCTCCAGCGGGCCTTCGGCCTGGCCACGGTGACGGTCACCACCGCGTCCGCCAAGGGCGCGCTGAAGATCAGCGGGCTCGACTACGAGGCAGCCGCCGAGCTGGCCGAGCGGCTCGCGATGGTCACGCAGGCCACGCCGGGGGATGCGACGTGAGCGGCGGCCGGGAGAGGACTGCCGAGGGCGTGGCCGGGGACGTGGCCGAGGGGGGCGCCGGGAGCGTGGCCCCGGACGCGGCCGGAGGCGGTGCGTGGCTGCGGCTCGACCGGCGGTCGCTGCTCGTCACCGTCCAGTTGACGGGCGGCGTGGCCTTCGCCGCCGGGGTGCCGACCGTCCTGGGGCTCGCGAACGCGATGGCCCTCGGCGTGGCCTGCTCCTGGGTGGTGGCCGGTGCGCTGCTGCTGATCGGCGGCGGGGTGGCGGTGGACGCGCTGCGGCTGCGGCACAGCCGCTACCGGGTCGGCGACGAGCGGGTGGAGCTGCGCGAGGGCGTCCTCTTCGTGAAGCACCGTTCCCTGCACCGCGAGCGCGTCCGCGCCGTGGACCTGATCGCCAACCCGCTGCTGCGCGTGCTCGGCCTGGTGAAGGTCCGCATCGGCACCGGCGAGCAGAGCTCGGCCCAGGAGTCCGCCCTCGAACTCGTCCCCGTGCGCAGGGCCGAGGGCGAGCGGCTGCGGCGGGAGCTGCTGCGCCGGGCCGCGACGGGAGCCGCCGACGCGGACGGGCCGCTCGCCGCCCTCGACCGGAGCTGGATTCGCTACGCCCCCGTCTCCTTCGTCACGCCCGTCATCGCCCTGTCGGCGGGCGGCGCGGTGATGCAGGTCAGTGAGTGGTTCCAGGCGCAGCAGGCGGTCATCTCGTGGGTGGGCGGCCTGTTCAGCGGGGTGTCGATCGCGGTCATGGTGCTGGTCCTGGCCGCCGTGGTGCTCGTCGTCGGGGCCGTCGGCTCGCTCGGACTCTGGGTGGAGATGTGGTGGAACTACCGCCTGGACCGGGAGCCCGGCGGCACGCTGCGGGTGCGGCGCGGGCTGCTGACCACGCGCTCGATCTCCCTGGAGGAGGCGCGGCTGCGGGGCGTGGACGTGGTGGAGCCGCTCGGCCTGCGGCTCGCGGGCGCCGCCCGGGTCGACGCGGTCGCGACGGGGCTGCGCAGCCGCGACGAGGACAGCCACGCGGAGGCGAACACGCTGCTCCCGGCGGCGCCGCGCGCCCTCGCGGACCAGGTGGCGGCACGGGTCCTGCGGGAGCCGGTGACGCCCACGGGCACGCCCCTCACCCCGCACCCTGTGGCGGCCAGGTCCCGTCGGCTGCGCTGGGCGGTGGCGGCGGCGCTGGCGCCCGCGCTGGTCCTCGTACTCCTCGGGGCGCTGCTTGGACTGCCGGTCCTCATGTGGCTGGGGGCCGGGTGCGCGGCGGTGCTGCTGCCGGGCCTCGGCTGGCTTGCGCGGGACGCCTACCGCGGCCTCGGGCACGCGCTCGGCGACGAGTACCTGGTCGTGCGGTCGGGGACGGTGCGGCGCTCCACGGTGGCGCTGCGGCGCGGCGGGGTGATCGGCTGGCGCATCAAGCAGTCGGTGTTCCAGCGCCGGGCGGGCCTGCTGACGGTGTGCGCGACGACCGCCGCGGGCGCGCAGGCCTACTCCGCGTACGACATGGCGGAGGCCGAGGGCCTTGAGTTCGCGGAGCGGGCCGTGCCGGGGCTGCTCACCCCGTTCCTGGAGCGCGGCCCGCTCCGCTGAGGCGGCTCCCTACGCGGCCTGCTTCTCCAGGCCCACCAGGCGGACGCAGACCGTGAGGCCGTGCATGGCCTGCTCCAGCTCGGCGAGGCCGGGGTAGCTGGGCGCGACGCGGATGACGGCGTCGCGCGGGTCGTCGCCGTAGGGGTGGGTGGCACCGGCCGGGGTCAGCACGATCCCGGCCTCCGCGGCCCGCCGCACGACGGCCTTGGCGCAGCCGTCCGGGACGGTGAGGGTGACGAAGTAGCCGCCCTTGGGCGCGGTCCAGGTCGCGAGGCCCGTGCCGCCCAGCTCGGCCTCCAGAATGCGGGCGACGGCCTCGAACTTGGGCGCCAGGAGTGCGCGCTGGCGCTCCATGTGGGCCCGTACGCCGTCGGCGTCGCGCAGGAACATCACGTGCCGGAGCTGGTTGATCTTGTCGGGGCCGATCGACCGCTTGGCGTTCTTGGCGAGCAGCCACTTCACGTTGGCGGGCGAGGAGCCGAAGAAGGCGACGCCCGCGCCCGCCGAGGTGATCTTCGAGGTGGAGCCGAAGACGAAGGCGCGGTCGGGGTGGCCCGCCTCCGCGCAGGCGCCGAGCAGGTCCGCGAGCTCGGCGGGCTCGTCGGTGAGGTGGTGGACCGCGTAGGCGTTGTCCCAGAAGATCCGGAAGTCGGGGGCGGCGGTCTCCATGCGGGCGAGCCGGGCCACGGTCTCGTCGCTGTAGACGGTCCCGTCGGGGTTGCTGTACTTGGGCACGCACCAGATGCCCTTGATCTTCGGGTTCTCCGCGACGAGCCGCTCGACCTCGTCCATGTCGGGGCCTTCGGCCGTCATCGCCACCGGGATCATGTCGATGCCGAAGCGCTCGCAGAGCCCGAAGTGGCGGTCGTAGCCGGGGACGGGGCACAGGAAGGCGATGCGCTCCTGGTCCACCCAGCGCGACTCCGCGCCGGGGACCTCGCTGAGCAGGGCGTGCACGATGCAGTCGTGCATCAGCTCCAGGCTCGAATTGCCGAGGGCGAGGAGCTGCTCGACGGGCACCTGGAACAGAGGGGCGCAGATCTCGCGCAGCTCGGGCAGGCCCTGGAGGCCGCCGTAGTTGCGTACGTCGGTGCCGTCGGCCGCGGTGTGGCGCCCGCCGGGCAGGCTCAGCAGGTCCTCGCCGAGGTCGAGCTGCTCGGGGGCGGGCTTGCCGCGGGTGAGGTCGAGGGAGAGCCCGCGCCCCGCGAGGTCCTCGTAGTCCTTGCGGGCCCGCTCCAGCAG
>NZ_JASKYR010001059.1:0-1947 GCF_041028215.1 Streptomyces flavofungini | reverse complement strand
CACGAACACGGCCTGCCAAGGAGCGCCCCACGATGACCGTGCCCCGCCCTTTCACCGCACCCGACCCGCAGACCGTCGCCGACAGCCACATCACCGACTTCGCCCGGCACGTCGGGAGGGAAGGAGCCGACTACGCCACCCTGCACCACTGGTCGGTCACCGATCTGAAGGGTTTCTGGGGCGCGGTGTGGGAGTACTTCGACATCGACGCCGACACCCCCTACGAGCAGGTGCTTGCGGAGGAGCGGATGCCCGGCGCCCAGTGGTTCCCCGGCGCCACCCTCAACTATGCCCACCACGCCCTGCGCGACCTCGCCGACGACGCCGTGGCCATCCTCGCCCTCGACGAGACCGGCTCCTGCCACGAGGTGACCGGAGGCCGCCTGCGTGCCCAGGTCGCCTCGGTCGCCGCCACCCTGCGCGACCTGGGCGTCAAAAAGGGCGACCGAGTGGTGGGCTACCTGCCCAACACCCCGCACGCGATCGTCGCGTTCCTCGCCGCCGCGAGTCTGGGCGCGGTGTGGTCGGTCTGCGGGCAGGACTACGCACCCAAGGCCGCCGCCGACCGCTTCGCCCAGCTCGAACCCACCGTCCTGATCGCAGCCGACGGCTACCTCTTCAACGGCACCACCCACGACCGTCGCGACGCCACCCTCGAACTCGCCGCCGCGCTGCCGACGTTGCAGGCGACGCTCCTGGTGGGTCATGTGGGCCTGCCGTGGCCGTCGCAGGCGTACCCGTCCCTGGTCATCTCCTGGGAGGACGCCGTCGCCCGCACCGAGAAACTCGCCACCACACCGGTGCCGTTCGACCACCCCCTGTGGGTGGTGTTCTCCTCCGGCACCACCGGCCTGCCCAAGGGCATCATCCACGGCCACGGTGGAGTCCTGCTGGAGCACCTGAAGACCCTCCGCCTCCACTCCGACCTGGGCCCGGGCGACCGTCTGCTGTGGTACACCACCACCCACTGGATGATGTGGAACCTGGTCGCCTCGACGCTGCTGACCGGCGCCACCACGTGCACCTACGACGGCAGCCCGGCGCCCTTCGCCCACCTCGACGTCCTGTGGGAGCTGGCCGCGCGCCACCGGGTGACCGTCTTCGGCACCAGCCCCCAGTATCTGCTGGGCATGGCCAAGTTCGACCTCGACCCGTCCGTCCACGACCTGTCGTCGATCCGGGTGGTCGGCTGCACCGGCTCCGCCCTGTCCGCCGCCGCCTACCCCTGGGTCCGCGACCATGTCGGCGACGGCGTGCTGCTTGCGTCGATCAGCGGCGGCACGGACGTGGTGTCCGGCTTCGCGGGCAGCGCGCCCAACACACCCGTGTGGGCGGGCGAGCTGTCCGCACCCCAACTGGGCGTGGCGCTGGCCGCGTTCGACACCGAGGGCCGTCCGGTCGTGGACCAGGTCGGCGAGCTGGTCATCACCCGCCCGATGCCGTCCATGCCGCTGTACTTCTGGAACGACCCCGACGGTACCCGCTACCGCGATGCCTACTTCTGTTCCTACCCCGGCGTGTGGCGCCACGGCGACTGGATCACCCTCACCTCCCACGGTTCGGTGATCGTCCACGGCCGCTCCGACTCCACGCTGAACCGCAACGGCGTACGTCTGGGAAGCGCCGACATCCACGACGTCGTCGAACGCCTTCCAGAGATCTCCGAGGCCCTCGTCATCGGCGCGGAACAGCCCGACGGCGGCTACTGGATGCCGCTGTTCGTCGTCCTCGCCGCCGGGGTGGGCCTGGACGACTCCCTCCGTGAGAAGATCAAGGAAGCCATCCGGACCGGGGCCTCACCCCGCCACGCCCCCGACGAGATCCTCGAAGTGCCGGGCATCCCGCACACCCGCACCGGCAAGAAACTCGAGGTCCCCGTCAAACGCCTCCTCCAGGGCGCCCCCGTCGAGCAGGTCGTCGACCCCGCCACCGTGGACGCCCCCGACC
>NZ_JASKYR010001058.1:0-2597 GCF_041028215.1 Streptomyces flavofungini | reverse complement strand
CTGCTACGCCTGGGCGCGCCCCAGCTCCGCGAGGCGGGCGAGGGCGGGCAGGGCGCGGGTGAGCGCCTCGCGCTGCTCGGCAGGGAGCTGCTCGACGAGCGGCCGCAGGTGCCGCGAACGGTCGGCCCGGCGGGAGCGGCCGACCTCGCGGCCCGCGTCGGTAATGTGGACGAGCACGACACGGCCGTCGCTCGGGTCGGACCTGCGCTCCACGAGGCCGTCCCGTTCGAGCCGGGTGACGAGCTGGGTGATCCCGGGCTGGCTGACCTGCTCGGTCTTCGTCAGTTCGGTCAGCCGGCGCGGGCTGCCGCCGAAGGCGAGGGTGTCGAGGACGGACAGGGTCGTGAAGGGCAGCTTCTCCAGGACGGGGAGGCGGATGTAGA
The DNA here is from genome assembly GCF_041028215.1 of Streptomyces flavofungini. Classification (GTDB taxonomy): domain Bacteria; phylum Actinomycetota; class Actinomycetes; order Streptomycetales; family Streptomycetaceae; genus Streptomyces; species Streptomyces flavofungini_B. The sequence goes on along the minus strand of NZ_JASKYR010001058.1, from coordinate 2,214 downwards.
AGCGGTTGAAGTCCTCGATCGCCGCCGTGAAGGCCTCCACGTCGAGGTCGGCGGCGAGCCCGTCGGCCAGCGGACCGCCGCCGCTCCCCTCGTCCGCACCGCCGTGCACACCGCCGTCCGGACCGTCGATCAGGTCACCGCGCGAATTGTTGTCGTTCACCATGTCGTCCACCCTAAGAAGGCATGAAGAATGCGTCGCTTACTTATGTAAGCTTCTTATCTTGTTCGGGCGGAGCTGACAGCGGGTCCCCTCAATCGTGGCCCGGGAGGAGGGCGATCCGTACGTCGCCGCCGCGCGGGTCGACCCGGCCCGTCCACTGCCCGGGGATGCGGAAGGGCCGGTTCGGCGCCGCAGGGCGCCGGCGGCGGGCGCGGAACAGCTCCCTGCCGTCCTGGGTGACCGTCACCCGCGGATACGGGACGAACTCCGTGACCCGCAGCGTGAATCCGCCGTCCGGCTCGTCCGGGGTGAGCCGGTTGGGGGCGGCCCAGGCGAGCGGGGCGGCGACCCGGACCGGCACCGCGGCCGAGGGCCAGTCGCCGTCGAAGAGATGGCGCAGCACCGCCGCCGCGGCGAGCGAGCCCTCCCGCGCGGCCGTCCGCGCCGGTTCGACGGCGTGCAGGACGTTGCCCACCGCGAAGACACCGCGCTCGGCGGTACGGAAGGCGCTGTCGACCGCAGGGCCGCGCGTGCCCGGGTCCATCGCGAGGCCGCCGCGCCTGGCCAGTTCGTGGTCGGGGACGAAGTCGCCGGTGAAGACGACCGTGTCGCAGGCGAGCCGCGCCGTCCTGCCGTCCCCGTGCCGCAGCACGACCCCCGAAAGGCGTCCCCGGCCGAGGAGTTCGGCGACGGTGGCCCGCGTGAGCAGGGGAACGCCGTGCCACAGCCGGGCCTCGGCGGCACGGGCCCGCGGCGCCTGATGGCGCGGATGCTCCGTGACCAGCGCGGCGACCTCCACGCCCGCCTGCCGCAGGGTGTCGAGGGCGGCGAAGCTCACCGGCTCCGCGCCCACCACGACGGCCCGGGTGCCGATGTACTGCCCGTGGCGGTGGAAGGAGCGCTGGAGCTCGCCCGTGGTGAACACCCCGGCGGGCCGGGTGCCCGGCACCAGGCGCGCCGCGCGCGGACGTTCGCGGGCCCCGGTCGCGAGCACGACCGCACGGGCGGTGATCCGTTCCAGGCCCCGGGGGCTCGTCGCCTCCAGGGTGAGCGGGCTCGCCCACCCGGTGACGCTGACACCGGTGCGCAGCACCGCGCCCGCGTTCACCGCCGCCGTCACACAGCGCTCGGCGTACCGCGGTCCCGTCATGCCGAAGCGCCCGAACCCGCTGTTCGGACAGTGCCGCGGGGCACCGCCCGCCTCCGGGTCGCGCTCCACCACCTCGATCTCACCCGCGCCCGCCGCGGCGAGCCCCGCGGCGGTGGCGAGGCCCGCCGGGCCCGCGCCCACCACCAGTACGTCGACGAACCGCTCCACGCTCACACCGATCCCCCGCCGTTCTCGAAGAGCGCGCGCACCTCGGCGCCGCAGTAGAAGCCCTGGCAGCGCCCGCCGCGCGCCCGGGTGCGGCGGCGCAGTCCGTCCGGTGAACCCGGCGGCACGGTCGAGGCGAGGGCGTCGCGGATCTCGCCGCGGGTGACGCGTTCGCAGTGGCAGACCAGGGTGCCGTAGGCGGGGTCGGCGGCGATGAGGTCGGCGCGCCGGTAGGGGCGGGGGAAGGCCTCGCCGAGGTTGGGCATGTGTACGGGCTCCAGTTCCCTGGCGTCCTTCAGGCCGAGGCCCGTGCCGCCGAGGAGTCCGGTGACATGGGCCGCGATCGCCAGGGACGCGGTGAGGCCGGTCGAGCGGATGCCCCCTCGGCGCTCGACCCGGCGGCCGCCTTGTCGTCGAGGTCCTCGGCGGTGGGGCCGAGCAGGACGTTGCCGTACACGGTCGGGGCGAGCAGGACGCCCTAGCCTAGTTCGGTGGGCACGGGCAGCAGGATGTGGCCGACCAGGCCGCGGGCGAGCTTGTCGAAGACGATGAGCTGGCCCCGGCGCGGGGTGACGGTGAAGTCGGTCCGGCCGAGCAGCCGGTCGACGGTGTCGGCGGACTSCTCGGCCGACTGGAGACCGCGCTCGACTCCCACAAGCGCTTCGTGGCCAACGCCGCGCACGAGTTACSCACCCCCCTGACCGTCGAGCACGCGCTCCTTGAGGAGTCACTCATAGAC
>NZ_JASKYR010001057.1:0-1864 GCF_041028215.1 Streptomyces flavofungini | reverse complement strand
CACACAGTCGTGTCTGGACAAGGATCGGCCGGTCCGGGCGGCCCCGCCACTTGAGCCACTCGCTTTCGGTCACGTGTGTCGCGGCGGGGCGCCCGGGGCACCTCAGAAGTTGATCATGTGCCCGGCCAGGCCGTGCACCGCTTCCTTGACGGCCTCGCCCAGGGTCGGGTGCGCGTGGACGTTGCGGGCCACCTCGTGGACGGTGAGGTCCCACTGCTGCGCCAGCGTCAGCTCGGGCAGCAGTTCGGTGACGTCGGGGCCGATCAGGTGAGCGCCGATGATCTCGCCGTACGTGGCGTCGCTGATGATCTTCACGAAGCCGACGGTGTCGCCGAGACCGTGCGCCTTGCCGTTCGCCTGGAAGGGGAACTTGGCGACCTTGACGTCGAAGCCCTTCTCCTTGGCCTGCGCCTCCGTCCAGCCGAAGCTGGCGATCTGCGGCTGGGAGTAGGTGGCGCGCGGGATCATCACATAGTCGAGTTCCATCGTCTCGGCGTCCGCGAGGGTCTCCGCCGCGATGACACCCATGGCCTCGGCGGTGTGCGCGAGCATCAGCTTCGCGGTGACGTCACCGATGGCGTAGATGTGCGGGACGTTCGTCCGGCAGCGGCCGTCCACCTCGATCGCGCCGCGCTCGGTGAGCGCCACGCCCGTCGCCTCCAGGCCGTAACCGGAGACGTTCGGCGCGAAACCGATGGCCTGGAGGACCTTGTCGGCCTCCAGGACCTGCTCCTTGCCGTCCTTGCCGGTGACGGTGACCCGGACCTGGTCGCCCGACTCGTCGATGGACTCGACACGGGTCGAGGTCATGACGTCGATGCCGAGCTTGCGGTACTGCTTGGCCAGCTCCTTGGAGACGTCCGCGTCCTCCAGGGGCGCGACGCGGTCCAGGAACTCGACGATCGTGACCTTCACGCCGTAGTTGTGCAGGACGTAGGCGAACTCGATGCCGATCGCGCCCGCGCCCGCGATCACGATGGAGCGCGGCAGGGAGTCGGCGAGGATCTGCTCCTCGTACGTCACGACGCGCTCGCTGCGGCTGGTGCCGGGCAGCAGGCGGGGCGTGGCGCCGGTCGCGATGACGCAGTTGTCGAAGCCGATGGTGGTGGTCGTGCCGTCGGACTTCGCGACCTGGAGGGTGTTGGCGTCCAGGAACGTGCCCCGGCCGTCGAACTCCGTGATGCCGTTCTTCTTCATCAGGAAGTGGACGCCCTTGACCCGGCCGTCCGCGACCGTGCGGCTGCGGCTGAACGCCTCGCCGTAGTCGAAGGAGACCTGTCCGTCGACCTTGATGCCGTACGTCTTCTGCTCGTGCGTGAAGAGGTGGGCCAGTTCGGCGTTGCGCAGCAGCGCCTTCGTCGGGATGCAGCCGACGTTGAGGCAGACACCGCCCCAGTACTTCTCCTCGACGACCGCTACCCGCTTGCCGAGCTGGGCGGCGCGAATGGCGGCCACATAGCCGCCGGGTCCTGCTCCGAGCACGACGACGTCGAAGCGGTCTTCCATGGGGAGATCCTCTCTGGATGGTACGGGGATGGCGCTGTGCACGATCATGCGCCATCCGGGGGCCCCTGCGGGGCGCGGGTGGCGCACACCACTGCCCGCCGGAGAAGTTACCCGTGGGCAGCGTCCGGACGACCGGCGCTCATCAGCATGTCGTCGCGCACCCCCATGTTGACCCGGAGGCGCGGCACGCCCCAGAATGACGACCATGATCCAGCACCTCACCGCTGCCGAGCGGACGTTCGGCGTCCCATGGCGGCGCGGGTGCGAGCGATCGGGCCGCTAACCGTACGGAAACACCCCGCACGGCCACCCGTTCACGCCCTCCGCAAAGGATCATCACCCGCCATGGCTGTCACCG
>NZ_JASKYR010001056.1:0-1931 GCF_041028215.1 Streptomyces flavofungini | reverse complement strand
CGGTGAGCGACTTCGTGTCCCTGGGCGGCCACTCCATGCTCGCCGTACGCCTGATCGGACTGCTCCGACGCGAGTACGGTCCTGTGGTCACCATCCGAGACCTGTTCACCCTGCGAACCCCGGAAGCGATTGCCCGCCACCTCGATGACAACTCTGACGATTCCTGACGACCAGCGGCCGCGCCCGGGGTCCGGCATCCTGCGGACCGCCCTGCGCCGCAACCGCGCCGCCATGCTCTGGGGCACCGTCCTCATGGGCCTCTACCAGGCCGGTGAGACCGCCTTCCCGATCGCGCTCGGCATGATCGTGGAGCACACGATGCGGGGCGACCGGAACCTCGGCGCCCTCGCCCTGTCGATCGGCGCGCTCGCCGTGATCATCACGACGGTGTCGCTGTCGTGGCGCTTCGGCATGCGCATCCTCCAGAAGGCCAACACGACCGAGGCGCACCGCTGGCGGGTACGGGTGGCGGCCTGCGGGCTCCAGCCGGTCGCCAGGGACGTCGACCTCAAGTCCGGCGAGATCCTGACCATCGCCACCGAGGACGCCGACCAGACCGCCGACATCGTCGAAGTCGTGCCGATGCTGATCAGTTCGCTGGTCGCGGTGGTGGTCGCGGCGGTCGCCCTCGGCCTCGCCGACCTGCGGCTCGGCGCACTGGTGATCGTCGGAACCGTCGCGATCCTGACGATCCTGAGCGTGATGTCCAAGCGGATCGGCGCGAGCACGAAGGAACAACAGGCCCGCGTGGCACGGGCGGGCGCCAAGGTCGCCGACCTGATCACCGGTCTGCGCCCGCTGCACGGCTTCGGCGGCAACCACGCGGCCTTCCGCTCCTACCGCGAGGTCAGCGCCGAGGCGAAGCACCAGTCGATCACCGTCGCCAAGGTCAACGGCGTCTACGCCGGCACCGCCCTCGCCCTGAACGCGGTGCTCGCCGCCGCGGTGACCCTGACGGCGGGCTGGCTCGCCTTCGAGGGCCAGATCACCATCGGCGAACTCGTCATGGCCGTCGGCCTCGCACAGTTCATCATCGAACCGCTCAAACTCTTCTCCGAGATGCCCAAGTACGTCATGGTCGCCCGCGCCTCGGCCGAACGCATGGCGCTCGTTCTGTCGGCCCCGCCGGTGGCGTCCCCCGGCGAGGCGCGCCCGGCCCCCGGCGGCGACCTCGACATCGACGGCGTCGCCTACGGCACGCTGCGCGAACTGCGGTTCAAGGTCGCCGCGGGCGAATTCGTGGCCATCGCCGTCTACCAGCCGCGCGCCGCCGCCGACCTCGCGTCGGTCCTGGCCCTGCGCGTGCCGCCGGAATCGTACGAGGGTGCCGTGCGGGTCAGCGGCCAGGAACTCACCGCCCTCTCCTTCGACGCGGTACGCGAACACCTGCTCGTGAACCCGTACGACGGCGAGATCTTCGCGGGCACGCTCCGCACGAACATCGACCCGTCCGGCACCAGCCGCCTGGTCCCCGAAGCCGTCGAGGCGTCCATGCTGACCGACGTCGTCGCCCTCCACCGCGAAGGCCTCGACCACGGCGTCCGCGACCGTGGCTCGAACCTCTCCGGCGGGCAGCGCCAACGGCTCTCCCTGGCCCGCGCGCTCGCCGCCGACACCGACGTCCTCGTCCTGCACGACCCGACCACGGCCGTCGACGCCGTCACCGAGCAGCTCATCGCACGCAACGTCGCGAAGCTGCGCAGGGGCCGCACGACCGTGGTACTCACCAGCAGCCCGGCCCTGCTCGACGCCGCTGACCGGGTGCTCGTACTGGACGAAGGAACCATCACCGCCGAGGGCACCCACCGCGACCTGCTCGCCTCGGACGAGGAGTACTGCGCGGCGGTGGCTCGGTGAGGGGCTGGCCGGGGGCCTGACTGGGGTCCCACTGGGGGCTTGGCCAGGGGCCTGACTGGCGGCCTGGCCGGGTG
>NZ_JASKYR010001055.1:0-1477 GCF_041028215.1 Streptomyces flavofungini | reverse complement strand
CCTTCGAGCGCAAGGTCCGTGAGGCGGCGCGCGGCGGCTTCGGGGACGCCTTCCAGCAGGCCCGCATGCACCGCCCCGACGGCAAGGTCGTGCCCGGCGAGGTCATCAGGGACGACGAGCCGCGGCGCGGCCCGCACCCGGACGACCCGCACGCTGAGCAGTGGCCCCGGCCCTCTTTGACGCGCTAGGTGTTGCGGTCGTGCGCCGCGTCCGTCGTCAGGCGGACTTGCGGCTGTCGCGCGGATGCACCGCGATGTTCATGGCGCCGGAGCGGAGGACCGCGAGGCGCTCCTCCAGAACCTCTTCGAGTTCTTCTCGCGTGCGCCGCTCCATGAGCATGTCCCAGTGCGTACGCGCCGGCTTGCCCTTCTTCTCCTCAGGTCCGTCGCCGTCGACCAGGAGTGCCTGGGCCCCGCAGACCTTGCACTCCCACTCCGGCGGGATCTCCGCCTCGACCGAGAACGGCATCTCAAAACGATGTCCGTTCTGGCATGCGTACTCCACGGCCTGGCGCGGGGCCAGGTCGATGCCGCGGTCGGTCTCGTAGCTTGTCACCACGAGACGCGTGCCGCGAAGAGCTCGCTCACTCATGAATCGTGCCTCCCGGGCTTGTCGCCCACAGGACAGGTGTCGCTGTCGTCGTCATCCGGTCAACGTCCGGTCGGCGGTAAAGATTCCCGTTCAGGGTCATGCGTCGCCGTCGTATGCCGCCCCTTGTTGTACCCACCAGCGCCCGGTTTGTCACATCTGGCAGCAGATGTCACCCAGCGTTCTTGACACTTCAGCTCGCAGTAACGGTCCGCCTGGCAGGCCAAACGCGTACACTACCGGCCTTTGGCTCCAGTTGCTAAATCCGATCGGGTACGGGATTTCCCGCGTCGCGCACCGCACGCCGTACCGGCACCCTCGCGAGCAGGGCGAAACCCAGCAGGAAGAAGACCACGAGGGAGACGATCGCGTCCCGGTAACTCCCCGTGAGCTGGTAGGTGAGCCCGAAGATCAGCGGCCCGAGCCAGGCCATGCCCCGGTCGCTGATCTCGTAGGCGGAGAAGTACTCGGCCTCCTTGCCGCGCGGGACCAGGTGCGAGAAGAGCGAACGGGAGAGCGCCTGCGTGCCCCCGAGCACAAGTCCGATTCCGGCGGCGAGCACGAAGAACCAGGCGGGCGCCCCCGCGGGCAGGAAGTACCCGGCCCCGATCGTCACCGTCCAGGCGAGCAGCGAGGCGAGGATGGTCCTCTTGGCCCCGCGGGTCCGCGCGAGCCTGCCCATGGCGAGCGCCCCGGCGACCGCGAGGACCTGCACGAGGAGGACCGCGACGATCAGCGTGGACTGGCTGAGCCCCAGTTCCTCGGAGCCGTAGACGGACGCCTGCGAGATCACCGTCTGCACGCCGTCGTTGTAGACCAGGTAGGCCAGCAGAAACGCGAGCGTGTACGGATGGCGCCGCATGTCCCGCACCGTCGACACGAGCTGCCG
>NZ_JASKYR010001054.1:0-1882 GCF_041028215.1 Streptomyces flavofungini | reverse complement strand
CGCCCACTTCCACGTCCCCCTGCACGCGGCCCCCGCCCCCCCCCCCCCCCCCCCCCCCCCCCCCCCCCCCCCCCCCCCCCCCCCCCCCCCCCCCCCCCCCCCCCCCCCCCCCCCCCCTCCACACTCCCCGTGCTGCGCGACGCCCTCGCCCGCCTTGTCGGAGGTCCCGTCCCCCTCACCCGCCATCTGGAGGTCGAGACCTACACCTGGCAGGCCCTGCCGCCCGCGCTCCGCCCGCGCGGCCGCTCCCAGCTCGCCGAGGGCATCGCCGCCGAACTCGCCCTCGCCCGCGACCTGCTGACGGACCTCGGCCTGAAGGAACTCCCATGAGCCAGCCCTCCAGCGGCCGCCACGACCGGCCCACCCCTCTCCTCGTCCTGGACGTCGTCGGCCTCACCCCGCGCCTCCTCGACCACATGCCGCACCTCAAGGCCCTCGGCCGGTCCGGCTCCCGGGCGCCGCTCGGCACCGTCCTGCCCGCCGTGACCTGCGCCGCCCAGTCCACCTTCCTCACCGGCACCACCCCCGCCGAGCACGGCATCGTCGGCAACGGCTGGTACTTCCGCGAACTCGGCGACGTACTGCTGTGGCGCCAGCACAACGGCCTGGTCGCCGGTGACAAGCTCTGGGACGCCGCACGCCGCGCCCACCCCGGCTACACCGTCGCCAACATCTGCTGGTGGTACGCGATGGGGGCGGACACCGACTACACCGTCACCCCACGCCCCGTCTACTACGCCGACGGCCGCAAGGAGCCCGACTGCTACACCCGGCCCCCCGAACTGCACGACGAGCTGACGGAGAGACTCGGCACCTTCCCGCTCTTCCACTTCTGGGGACCCGGCGCCGACCTGGTGTCCAGCCAGTGGATCGTGGACGCGACCCGGCACATCATCGACACTCGCGACCCCGACCTGGCCCTGTGCTACCTCCCTCACCTCGACTACGACCTCCAGCGCTTCGGCCCCGACGACCCGCGCTCCTTCAAGGCGGCGGCCGATCTGGACGAAGCCCTCGCCCCGCTCCTCGATGACGCAAGGGCCGAGGGCCGCACCGTGGTCGCCCTCTCCGAATACGGCATCACCCGCGTGAACCGGTCCGTCGACATCAACCGGGTGCTGCGCCGCGCCGGGCTGCTCGAAGTGCACACCCAGGACGGCATGGAGTACCTCGACCCGATGGCCTCACGTGCCTTCGCCGTCGCCGACCACCAGATCGCGCACGTCTACGTCCGCCGCCCGGAGGACCTGGAGGTCACCCGCGCCGCCCTCGCGGACGTCCCCGGCATCGAGCGGCTCCTGGACGATGAGGGCAAGAAGGCGCAGCAGCTCGACCACCCACGCGCCGGCGAGCTCGTCGCCGTCGCGGAGCCGGACGCCTGGTTCACGTACTACTACTGGCTCGACGACGCCCGCGCGCCCGACTTCGCGCAGCTCGTCGAGATCCACCGCAAACCCGGCTACGACCCCGTCGAGCTCTTCATGGACCCCGAGGACCCCTACGTCCGCGTCAAGGCCGCGGGCGCCCTGGCCCGCAAGAAGCTCGGCATGCGCTACCGCATGGCGGTCGTGCCCCTGGACCCCTCGCCTATTCGAGGCAGCCACGGCCGCCTCCCCACGAGCGAGGACGAAAGTCCGCTCATCCTGTGCTCCACCCCCCACGCCGTCAGCGGCCACGTCGCGGCCACCGATGTGAAATCGCTCCTGCTCCACCTCGCGGGCTTGCAGTAGTGCACGTACCGCAAGCGGTGCCGTAGAAGGCCCCGCGCCCGCTGGAATCGCCTGGTTCCCACTGAACCAGAACGCCCGCGCCCCGACATCAGGGTGCGGCCCCCAGCGATCCCTGATCCGCCCTTCGAACCCATCCCCGACCCATCCCCGAC
>NZ_JASKYR010001053.1:0-2197 GCF_041028215.1 Streptomyces flavofungini | reverse complement strand
GGCGACGAGCCGCTGGCCGGGGCCGTCGCCGCGGCGGCCGTACGCGGCGACGGCCCCGGCCAGCGGCTCGTCGCCTACGTGGTGCACCGCGAGGGCACCTCCCCCACGGACGCCGCGCTCCGCGCCCACCTCGCCGCCCGGCTCCCCGGGCGCCAGACAGGACCAACGGCCCCTGCCCGCAGGGCAGTAAGTCCCGGAAAGGACGCCGGGGCCGGTGTGCGCACCGATCCGGCAGGCGCCGCTCAGTACAGCCTGTTCACCGCTGTGACGGTGGTCTTCTTGAAGTCGGCCACCTGGGCGTCGGCGAAACCACCCAGCTGGCCCCACCGCACGAGCGTCACGGTGTTGCCGTCGCGGCCCACCGAGAACATGTTGATGTCGGAGGCGCCCCAGGAGGCACTGGTGTGGACGCCGTAGACATGCGCGCCCTCCTCGACGTCCAGCTTGCCGTAGTACTTCTGCTCGGCGGTGATGTCGGGGTTCTCCGCCATGACCTTCTTGGCGCACCCGTCGAGCTTCGTGCGCAGCAGGGCCGCGTAGTCCTTGGCCCGCCGCTCACTGCGCTCGACGACCGTCACCTGAAGGGCGGTGGCGTCCATGTCGGTGCGGTAGACGCGGTGCACCGAGGTGGAAGGGAACGCCTCGCCGACACACATCGGCAGCGGGTCCGGCTGCCCCGCCGTGACCGGCCCCGCGGTCCAGGCCGACGTCGCGTGCGGCGGAAGCTGCGAGGGCGCCAGGAAACGGGGCGTACCGGCCGCGGCGGCCGGTACCGTCGCCGCCGCCACGGCGGTCGCCGCCACCACCGCCGCGGCCCCGGCGAACAGACCCCTGTTGACGCGCATGTCCGTCTTCATCTTTTCCCCCAAGTCGTCATGTCGGCCCCGTTGTCCGGGCGGACATCCCCGCCCTTCTGACCCGACACCCCATACGACCCGCCGGGGCCCGCGTACGTTGCCCTGCCGCACGTCACAGCTCCGTACCGCATGTCACCGGACAGCAACAGCGACAGGGCTGTGACCAACGCACGATTCACTCGTTTGAGAGGCGTCAGGACGCAACGTCGTCAGCCCTTGGAAGGGTTCCTTGACCCGATGAGCACATCTCAGCGGCGCCCGGCCAAACGGCCGGGGCCCGTGGCCGTCGACCAGGCCGAGGCCGCCATCGTCGACCAGTACACCCGGCTCGTGCGCCTCGCCTACCTCACCCTCCCCCGGACCCTCAGCAGGCACCGCAGGGTCCTGATCGCCCACGCGCTCGTGCAGCGCGCCCTGCCCCGTTTCCGGATAGGTCTGCCGACGCCGAGGGTCCCCCGGCAGCGTGCGGGTGACCGCTCGCAGGGTGCGGCCTGGGCGCGGGCGAAGGTCCTCGGGGCGGCCCTGGCCCATGAGCGCCGTCCGCGCGGCTGGCCGCGCCGGCTGCCGCCGCCCCGTGAGCTGCGGCCCATGCTTCCCGTCGTCTGGGGGCTGCGGCTGTTCCCGCGCGCGGGCGGCACCGAGGAGATCGCCCTGAACCAGATCCTCTCCGAGGTCTCGGCGCCCGCCCGCGCGGCGTTCGTGCTGCGCAGGCTCGACGGTCTGCCGCCCGCGGAGGTGGTGGAGCTGCTCGCCGCCGCCGACGTGGCCGACCCGGAGGCGGCGCTGCGCGTCGCCTGCCGTCTGGAGGAGACCGTCGGCGACGCCGCGCGGACCCTGCTGCGCTCGCAGGAGTTCGACGCCTGCCACGTCCAGACCCGGCCCACCGACCTGCTGCGCCGCAGGCGCCGCGTCCGGCTCGCCTGGTGCACCGCGGGGGCGGTCGCCGCCGTGGGCTGCGCGGCGCTCGTCACCGTCGGCCCCGTCACCCGGGAGCCCGCCGCACGCCCCGTCGGCTCGCGCGCCGCGATCGACGCCGACGCGCTGCTCCGCACCTCCGCCGGCACCTGGTCCGACACCTCACGGGTGGACTTCACCGCCTGGCCCGCGCGCGGCGGCCGCAGCGACGACCGGGCACTGATCACCCGCGCGCTCTCCGCCTGGACCGAGCCGCCCGAAGGCACCCGCGTCACCACCACGCCGACCACCACCACCGAACCGCCCCCGAAGACCACCCAGCTCCTGTTCGCCGACGACGTCGGCCGGGAAGCGGTCGTGCTCTTCCACGACGGCCGCCGCGTCGTGCGCTATGCCGAGCCCGACTCCCCCGCCGCCCCCGTCTC
>NZ_JASKYR010001052.1:0-2540 GCF_041028215.1 Streptomyces flavofungini | reverse complement strand
GTTCGAAGGCCGGGCGGGTGGTGGCGAGGGAAAGGGTGAGGTCGGCGGGGGCGTCGCAGGGGCGGGCGTCCAGATGGGCGAGGAGGCGGGCGGCCTGGGCGCGCAGGGCGGGACGGGTGCGGCCGGACAGCGTCCAGGGCAGGACGGCGGGGGCGGTGGCCCCGGCACGCTCCGGGACGGCGGCGGGTTCGCCCTGTTCGAGGACGACGTGCGCGTTGGTGCCGCTGATGCCGAAGGAGGACACGGCGGCACGCCGGGGGCGGCCGGTCTCGGGCCAGGCGGTGTGCTCGTTCAGGAGGGTGACCGCACCGGCCTCCCAGTCGACGTGCCGGGAGGGCGCGCCCGCGTGCAGGGTGCGCGGCAGTTCGCCGTGGCGCATCGCCTGGATCATCTTGATGACTCCGGCGACACCGGCGGCGGCCTGGGTGTGCCCGAGGTTGGACTTCACCGAGCCGAGCAGCAGCGGCCGTTCGGGATCGCGGTCCTGACCGTAGGTGGCCAGGAGCGCCTGGGCCTCGATGGGGTCGCCGAGGGGGGTGCCGGTGCCGTGCGCCTCGACGGCGTCCACGTCGGTGGTGCGCAGGCCCGCGGCGTCCAGGGCCTGGCGGATGACGCGCTGCTGGGAGGGGCCGTTGGGGGCGGTCAGGCCGTTGGAGGCGCCGTCCTGGTTGACGGCCGAGCCGCGCACCACAGCCAGCACGTGGTGGCCGTTGCGGCGGGCGTCGGACAGCCGCTCAAGGACGAGGACACCGACGCCCTCGGACCAGCCCACGCCGTCGGCCTCGTCGGAGAAGGCCTTGCAGCGGCCGTCGGGCGACAGGCCGCGCTGGCGCGAGAACTCGATCAGGGAGGTCGGGGTGGACATCACGGTGACACCACCGGCCAGGGCCAGGGAGCACTCCCCCGCGCGCAGGGCCTGCATCGCCCAGTGCATGGCGACCAGGGAGGAGGAGCAGGCGGTGTCGACCGTGACCGCCGGGCCCTCCAGGCCCAGGGCGTAGGAGACCCGGCCGGAGGCGATGCTGGGTGCGGTGCCGCTGCCCTGGTGGCCCTCGAAGCGCTCGTCGGCGAGGGTCGCGGAGTAGTCGCTGTACATCACGCCCGCGAAGACGCCGGTACGGCTGCCGCGCAGCGTCACCGGGTCGATCCCGGCGTGCTCGACGGCCGTCCAGGAGGCCTCGAGGAGCAGGCGCTGCTGGGAGTCGGTGGCGAGCGCCTCGCGCGGGCTCATGCCGAAGAACCCGGCGTCGAACTCGCCCGCGTCGTGCAGGAAGCCGCCGTAGCGCGTGTACGAGGTGCCGGGGTGGTCGGGGTCGGGGTGGTAGAGGTTGTCCAGGTCCCAGCCGCGGTCGACGGGCAGTCCGCCGATCGCGTCGGTGCCCTCGGTGACCAGGCGCCACAGGTCGTCGGGCGAGGTGACACCGCCGGGGTAGCGGCAGCTCATGCCGACGATGACGATCGGGTCGTCGGCGGTGGCGGAGCCGCGCGGGAGGGCGGCGGGCGCGGCGCTCTCGGGGGCGCTGTCGGTCAGCTCAGCGAGGAGGTGTCCGGCGAGCGCCGCGACGGTCGGGTAGTCGAAGATGACGGTGGCGGAGGTGCGCAGACCGGTGGCCGCGGCCAGGCGGTTGCGCAGCTCGACGGCGGTCAGCGAGTCGAACCCGAGCTCCTGGAAGGGCCGCTCGGGATCGATGTCGTGCGCGGAGGCGTGGCCGAGCACGGTGGCCGTCTGGGTGCGGACCAGGTCGACGACGGCCTCGGTACGGGCCTCCTCGTCGAGCCGCGCGAGGCGCTGGGCCAGGCCGAGGGCCGCCTCGGAGCCGGTGCGCACGGTGCGGCGCGTCCGGGTGCGGATCAGGCCGCGCAGCAGCGGCGGCACCTCTCCGTGGCCGCGCAGGACGGCGAGGTCGAGGCGGGCGGGGACGACGGCGGCGCGGGGCAGCGCGAGAGCGGCGTCGAAGAGGGCCAGGCCCTGTTCGGCGGTGAGCGGGGGTGTGCCGGAGCGGGACATGCGCTCCAGGTCCTGCTCGGACAGCTCACCCGTCATGCCGCCGCTGGGCACCCAGGGGCCCCAGCCGAGGGAGAGGCCGGGCAGGCCCTGCTCCCGGCGTACGGCGGCGACGGCGTCCAGGAAGGCGTTGCCCGCGGCGTAGTTGGCCTGGGCGGGGGCGCCGGTGGTACCGGCGAGGGAGGAGAACACCACGAACGCGGCGAGGTCGAGACCGCGTGTGGCCTGGTGCAAGTGCCACACGGCGTCGGCCTTGGGCCGCAGGACGGCGGCCAGGCGCTCCGGGGTGAGGGACTCCACGAGGCCGTCGTCGAGGGTGCCCGCGGTGTGCACGACGGCGGTGACGGGGTGCTCGGCGGGCACGGCGGCGAGCAGCCCGCGCACCGCTTCCGCGTCGGCGACGTCGCAGGCCACCACGGCCACGTCGGCGCCCGAACCGCGCAGCTCGGCGGCGAGTTCGGCGGCGCCGGGCGCGTCGGGGCCGCGGCGTCCGGCGAGCAGCAGGTGCCGTACGCCGTGTGCGGCGACCAGGTGA
>NZ_JASKYR010001051.1:0-1438 GCF_041028215.1 Streptomyces flavofungini | reverse complement strand
GCAGGGGGCGGGGGAGCACGGCGGCCCGCAGTCCGGCGCCCGTCATCACGGCGGCCGTGTCGCGGGCGAAGTCCGCCGACTTGTGGCGGGCGTCGTAGCCCACCACGACCAGGCCGTCGCCCTGTCCCTTGGCCCTGAGGTACGCGGCCAGGCCCGCGGCGGCGCGGATGACGACGGAACGGTTCATGCGCATGGGTCCGGCGCCGAGCTCGCCCCGGAGGCCCGCGGTGCCGAACTGGAGGGTGCCCGCGAAGCGTGCGGCGAGCTCTTCGGTGTCCTCGGCGTCGATGAGCTTGGCCAGCTCCTCGCGGGTCTCGGGGTCCGGGTCCTCGGCCAGCCAGGCACGGGCCCGCGCGATGAGTTCGGAGTTGTCCTGCACGTGTCGTCAGCCTTTCGTCATGGCTTCGCTGTCGCGGTCCTGGGGGTACTGGTACCCGGTGCCGGCAGTCGTCGTACCGCCCGATGCGGCGGGCACCCGCGGTGGCCTCCCGGCCGTTCCGGGGCACCCGAAGGCCCCCCGGCGGCCGGGGGCCACCGCGGGGCCTTCGGCCGTGGCCGGTCAGATGCGGGTGAGGACCTTGCCGAGGAGCTCGCCCATGCGCGTGGCGCTGTCGCGGCCCGCCTGGAGGACCTCCTCGTGGTTGAGGGGCTCGCCCGTCATGCCCGCGGCGAGGTTCGTCACCAGGGAGATGCCGAGGACCTCCGCACCCGCCTCGCGCGCGGCGATCGCCTCAAGGACGGTGGACATGCCGACCAGGTCCGCACCGATGGTGCGGGCCATGCGGATCTCCGCCGGGGTCTCGTAGTGCGGGCCGGGGAACTGCGCGTAGACACCCTCCTCCAGGGAGGGGTCGATCTCCTTGCAGAGGGTCCGCAGCCGCGGGGAGTACAGGTCGGTCAGGTCCACGAAGTTCGCGCCCACGATCGGCGACGTGGCCGTGAGGTTCAGGTGGTCGCTGATCAGCACCGGCTGGCCGGGGCGCATGCCCTCGCGCAGCCCTCCGCAGCCGTTGGTCAGCACGATCGTCTTGCAGCCCGCGGCGACGGCGGTGCGCACGCCGTGCGAGACGGCGGCCACGCCGCGGCCCTCGTAGTAGTGGGTGCGGCCGAGGAAGACCAGCGCCCGCTTCTCGCCGACCTTGATGGAGCGGATGCGGCCGCCGTGGCCCTCGACCGCCGGCGGCGGGAAGCCGGGCAGCTCGGTGACGGGGAACTCCGCCTCCGGCTCGCCCAGCGCGCCGACGGCCGGCGCCCAGCCGGAGCCCATCACGAGGGCGACGTCGTGGGTCTCTGCGCCCGTCAGCTCGCGCAGGCGCGCGGCGGCGGCGTCGGCGGCGGCGTAGGGGTCGCCCTGGATGCTGTCCGGAATAACTGAAGCGTTCACGCGGACGAGAGTAGCCGCAATCGCCCTACGCGCGTAGATGACGATGCTCACGGG
>NZ_JASKYR010001050.1:0-1962 GCF_041028215.1 Streptomyces flavofungini | reverse complement strand
GCCTTCACCGTCACCGCCGGCAACGTCAACGACTGCACCCAGTTCGAGCAGGTCATGGCCCGCATCCGCATTCAGCGGTGCGGACCCGGCAGACCCAGAACCAGGCCCGAGCGGGTCGCGGCGGACAAGGGCTACTCGTCCACGAAGATCCGCACCTACCTGCGACGTCGCGGCATCAAGGCGGCGATTCCCGAGCGCATCGACCAGATCAACGGCCGCATCCGCAGGGGCGAGAGCCTCTGCCGACTCGACCGGGCGGCCTACCGGCGACGCAACGTCGTCGAGCGCTGCTTCAACAAGCTCAAGCACAACAAAGCCCTGGCCACCCGCTACGACAAACGCGCCCGCCACTACCAGGCCCTGGTCACCCTGGCCTGCCTCAAACTCTGGCTGCCCTGACTTTGCGGACACGACCTAGGCCCAGCGGCCCAGGACCGGTGATGCGAAATCCCGATGTACGGACCATCGGACAGTTGAGATGATGGCTGTCATGGTCCAGACGCCCTCCGCCACTTACACCGCCGATTCCACCGCCCCGCCGAAGAGGTCCGCCCCGGTCTGGGCGGTGCTGCTCGCCGCCTGCGCGGGCCAGTTCCTCGTCGTCCTCGACGTCTCCGTGGTGAACACCGCGCTGCCCTCGATGCGGGCCGACCTCGGCATGAGCGCCATCGGGCTGCAATGGGTGGTCAACGCCTACTCCATCGCGTTCGCGGGATTCATGCTGCTCGGCGGCCGGGCGGGCGACCTCTTCGGGCGCAAGCGGATGTTCCTCCTCGGGCTCGGCCTCTTCACCGCCGCCTCGCTCGGCGGCGGCCTCGCCCAGGCCGAGTGGCAGCTCCTGGCGGCACGGGCCGTACAGGGTCTGGGCGCCGCGGTCCTCGCGCCCTCCACCCTGACGATCCTCACCTCGGCGGTGCCCGAGGGACCGGCGCGGGTGCGGGCCATCGGCGTCTGGTCGGCGGTCGGCGCGGGCGGCGGCGCGGCGGGCGGCCTGGTCGGCGGGGTCCTCACCGATCTGCTCTCCTGGCGCTGGGTGCTCCTCATCAACGTGCCGATCGGCGCCCTGGTCATCGTCGCGGGCCTGGCCTGGCTGACCGAGAGCAAGGCCGGGCAGGCGCGGCGCCTCGACGTGCCCGGCGCGGTGCTCGTCACCGCCGGACTCGCCACCCTCGCCTACGGCATCGTGCAGACCGAGGAGAAGGGCTGGACGGCGGCGGCGACCCTGGTGCCGCTGGCCGCCGGGCTCGCGCTGCTCGGGGCGTTCCTCGTGGTGGAGGCGCGCACGCGGGTGCCGCTGATGCCGCTGAAGCTGTTCAAGGTGCGGTCGGTGTCGGCCGCGAACGCCGCGATGTTCGTCTGCGGCGGCGGCATGTTCGCCATGTGGATGTTCATGACGCTGTACGCCCAGAACGTTCTCCACTACTCCCCGATGAAGGCGGGCCTCGCCCTCATCCCGTCCTCCCTGACCATCGTCATCGGCTCGATGCTGGCGCCCCGCGTGATGCCGGTGCTCGGCCCGAAGAACGTCTCCGTGCTGGGCATACTCGTGGCCGCCGCCGGTTTCGGCTGGCAGTCGACGATGACGGTCGACGGCTCCTACGTCACCTCCATCATGCTGCCCGGCATCGTGATGATGTTCGGCGCGGGCTTCGCCACGACGCCGCTCGCCTCCCTCGCCACGTCGGGCGCCGAGCCGGGCGACGCGGGCCTCGTCTCGGGCCTGATCAACACCTCCCGCACGATGGGCGGCGCACTCGGCCTCGCGGTGCTCTCCACGGTCGCGGCGGCGCAGATGAACGGATCGGTGTCCCCCGAGGCCCTGACGGACGGCTACGCGATGGCGTTCCGCACCAGTGGCTGCATCCTGCTCGCCGGTGTCGTGGTGCTCCTGCTGTGGATGCCGGGGCAGCGGAAGGCGGCCGGGGCGGCGGCCGAGAAGGGCTGAGCGGGGCGGCGCCGGAC
>NZ_JASKYR010000105.1:0-15664 GCF_041028215.1 Streptomyces flavofungini | reverse complement strand
GTTCCACGCCACGTTCGACGCGGACGGCCCGGACGTCTACCGGAGCCAGCCCGCCMCGGCCGTGCACGGCCGTTCCCGASGCCAGGCGSYGGARGCTCGCGCGCAGCSCCTCGTGGCGCGCCACGAGCGTCTCCCACGCGGTACGGAGGAGCCTGGCGTCGAGTGGCCCGTCGACGGCCAGTACGCGCTGGCTCCGGTAGACGTCCGGGCCGTCCTCGTCGAACGTGGCGTGGAACAGCATGCCTTCCTGCAACGGTGACAGCGGCCAGATGTCCCGCAGCGCCGGTACGGCCGACTCCAGGTGTTCCACGTCGGCCTGGGTGAGCGTGCCGTCGGGCAGGTCGTCGAGCAACGGGAAGTCGGACGGGGTGTGTCCGCCCGCGTCCGGTGCGGCGGTGGCGGCGGCCAGACCGCCCAGCATGTCGGCCCAGGCCCGGCCGAGCCGTTCGACCCGCTCCTCGTCGAGGAGGGCGGACGGCCAGCTCAGCCTCAGTTCGAGGCGCGGCCCGTCCGCTGTGTCCTCGACGCTCGCGTTCGCCTCCAGGACGTGCGGCAGAGGCAGCTCCGGGGCGACCGAACCGCCGATCGCGGTCTCTCCGGCACTCTGCCAGGCGGCCGTCGGCCCCGTGTGTGTGCCGGAGGTGAACCGGCCCATGTAGTTGAAGCCGATCTGCGCGGCCGGTGCCGCCGCGAGGACCGGTGCGGTCTCGGGGTTGTTGTGGCGAAGCAGCTCGTATCCGAGTCCGTCCCCCGGCACGGACCTGAGCTGTTCCTTGACCGTCTTCAGCAGCGCGCCCGCCGTCGCCCCGCCCGCGAGGGCGTCCGGCAGGTCGAATCCGGTCATGTCCATCCGTACGGGGTGCGCGCCGGTGAACCAGCCGACCGTACGGGAGAGATCGGCGTCCCCCAGCGGGTCGCGGCCGTGGCCCTCCACGTCCACCAGGAGTCCGGCTCCGGCGTCCGGGCTGCACAGCCGGAGCGCCCCGCCCAGCGCGGCGAGCAGCACGTCGTCCGCGCCGCAGTGGAATGCCGCCGTCGTCCGGTCGAGCAATGTCCCGGCCTGCCGCGACGGCACCGTCCAGGTCTTCTGGCGCAGGGTGCGGGCGGTGTCGGCCGACGGGTCGAGCGGCCGGGCTCCGAGGGGGGTGGCCGACGTGCCGAGGAGTTCGGTCCAGGCCGGGAGTTCGGCGGTGCGGTGTTCGGTGGCCGCCTCTGCGGCGAGGAGTGCGGACCAGCGGCGGAAGGAGGTTCCGGCCGGGGCGAGTGCGGGCGCGCGGCCTGCGGCGACCGCCTCGCAGGCGGCCCGGAGATCGGGGGTCAGCACGCGCCAGGACACTCCGTCCACCACCAAGTGGTGCGCGCACAGCACCAGGCGGCCGGGCGCGGCGTCGCCCGCGTCCACCCACACGGCCTGCACCATCACCCCGGCCGCCGGATCGAGCCGCCCGGCGGCCTCGCGGGCGGCCCTCGCCGCCGCCTCGTCCAGCTCAAGGCTGTCGGCCTCGACACGGGTCACAAGGCGTGCCGCGTCGACGGAACCCCGCTCGCCCACCACGAACTTCCGCTCACCCGGCACCGTCCGCGCCCGCAGCATGTCGTGCGTGTCCAGTACGGCGGCCAGTCCCGCGCCGAGGGTGCCAAGGCCGAGGTCCGCCGGGGCGATAAGCGTCACCCACTGCGCGAACCCCGGGCTCGCCGCGCGCTCCCCCAGCGCCCGCATCACCGGGGTCCACGGCACCTCGCCCACGCCCACGTCCTCGGCGGTCGCCGAACGCTCCGCCGCGCCCGCCGTGTCCACGGCCGCCGCGAGGCGCTCCGGGGTCTTCTCCGTGAAGACCTGGCGCGGGGTCAGGACGAGACCGGCCCTGCGGGCGCGCGAGGCGAGCTGCATCGAGCTGATGGAGTCGCCGCCCAGCTCGAAGAAGCCGTCGTCGACGCCGACCCGGTCCACCTTCAGGACCTCGGCGAACAGGGCGCACAGGGTTTCCTCGGTCGGCGTGCGCGCCTCCCGGCCGCCCGCGCGGGCGGCGAAGTCGGGGGCGGGCAGGGCCGCCCGGTCGAGCTTTCCGTTGACCGTGATCGGCAGGGCGTCCAGGGCCAGGACCGCGGCCGGGACCATGTACTCGGGCAGGCGGTCCGCCACATGGGCCCGTACCGCGTCGGGGTCGGCCCGCCGCCCCTGCTCCGACACGACGTAGCCGATCAGTCGGGTGCCGCCCGGACCGTCCTTGCGCGGCAACACCACGGCCTGCGCGACGGCCGGGTGCGCGGCGATGACCGCCTCGACCTCGCCCGGCTCCACCCGGAAGCCCCGGACCTTCACCTGCTCGTCGGCTCGTCCCGCGAACACCAGCAGCCCGTCATCGGTCCAGCGGGCCAGGTCACCGGTCCGGTACATCCGGCCGCCCGCACCGAAGGGGCAGGCCACGAACCGTTCGGCCGTCAGCTCGGGCCGACGCAGGTACCCCTGCGCCAGGCCCGTCCCCGCCACATACAGCTCGCCCACGACGCCCGGCGGCACCGGGCGGAGGAAGGCGTCGAGGACGTACACCGCGCGGTTGTCCAGCGGACGCCCGACCGGCAGCACGGGACCGCCCGCCGTGCCCACCGGCAGGACGTGCCAGGTGGCGCAGAGGGTCACCTCGGTCGGCCCGTACAGGTGCCGCACCGCGACCTGCGGGCACGCCTCACGCACCCGTGCCACCGCCCCGGCGGGCACGACGTCACCGCCGGTCAGCACCTCCCGCAGGCCCGTGAAACAGTCCGGGGACTCCTCCGCGAGGACCCGGAAGAGACCGGCGGTGATGTGCACCGCCGTCACTCCGCCGTCGACCGCCTCGCGCACCTGTTGCGCGTCCACGGCCCCGGGACCGGCGATCACCACCCGGCCGCCCGCGACCAGCGGCACCCACACCTCGTACAGCGATACGTCGAAGGCGTGCGGCGCGTGCATGAGGACCGCGTCCCCGGCACCCACCGTCCACCCACGGTCCCCGGCGAGGCCCGCGACGGCGCCGTGCGGCACCGCGACGCCCTTGGGCACCCCCGTCGAACCGGACGTGTACATCACGTACGCCAGGTCGTCGGCGCCGACCGGGGCACTGGGCGCCACGGCACACCCGTCGATCGCCGACCGCACCGCCGTATCGTCGAGGACGACCACGGCCATCCCCGTGCGCCCGGGCACGGCCTGGCGGGTCTCCCGAGTGCAGATCGCCGCCACGGGACCGGAGTCCGTCACGAGGAACGCGATCCGCTCCGCTGGATACTCCGTGTCCACGGATACGTGCACGGCCCCCGCCCGCCACACACCGAGCAGCGCCACCAGGAGCTCGGCCGACCGGCTCATGGCCACCGCGACCCGGTCACCCCGGCGCACCCCCAGGCCGGTGAGATGGGAGGCGAGACGCCCCGATGCCTCCGCCAACTCCGCATACGTGCAACGCCGTTCACCGTCCACCACGGCCACCGCGTGCGGTGTGCGATGCGCCCGCGCGGCGAACAGCGCGGGGACCGAGAGGCCGGGCACGGGCGCCCCGGTCGCGTTCCACTCCTCCACCACGCGCGTGCGTTCCGCCGTGTCGGCCACGTCCACCCGGCCCACCGGCACCGACGGGTCCGCCACGATCTGTTCGAGGACCCGCATCAGCCGCCCGAGCACCGCCTGTGCGGTGTCCTGGCCGATGAGGTCGGTGCGGTGGTCCAGCTTGAAGCCCATCCGCTCGCCCTCCGGGGCCACCACGAGGGTGAGCGGGTAGTGCGCGGCCTCCACGCCCTCGACGAAGCGGACGGCGAAACTGTCCGGGTCCGGTGCCTCCTCCGGGGGGCGCGGATAGTTCTCGTACACGACGATCGTGTCGAAGACGGCCCCCGCCCCCGCCAGCTTCTGGATCTCCGGAAGTCCGATGTGCTGGTGCGCCATGAGCGCGGACTGCCGTTCCTGCAGATCGGCGAGGAGCCGCTGCACGGGCTGCGCGCCGTCGAGCCGTACGCGCACGGGCAGGGTGTTGATGAACAGGCCGATCATCGACTCCGCGCCCGGCAGATCGGTGGGCCGCCCGGCCACGGTGGCCCCGAACACCACATCCGTACGCCCCGCGAGCCGGGCGAGGAGCAGCGCCCAGGCCCCCTGCACCACCGTGTTCACCGTCAGGCCATGGGCACGGGCCAGGCTCACCAGACCCTGGGTCAGCTCCTCGGAGAGGTGGCTGATCAGGCTCTGCGGGGTCACGGGCGCCCGGCCCGGGTCCGCGGGGGCCACGAGCGTCGGCGCGTCCGCCCCGGCCAGCTCCGCCCGCCAGGCGGCCCGCGCGGCCTCGGCGTCCTGCCGGTGCAGCCACGCCAGGTACTCGCGGTAGGGGGTCGCGCGGGGCAGCACGCGCACGTCGCCGCCCGCCGCGTACGCCGTGGAGAACTCGCTGAACAGCACCGCCATCGACCAGCCGTCCATGACCAGGTGGTGGCTGGTGACCACCAGGCGGTGCCGTTCGGCGCTCAGGCGGATGAGCAGCAGGCGCAGCAGCGGCGGCACCGCGGGGTCGAAGCGCCGCGCGCGCTCCCGCGCCGCCAGCCGCTCGACCTCGGCGGACGCGTCGGACTCCACGTGCCCGGAGAGGTCGACCACGCTCCAGGGCAGCACCGCCTCACGCGCGACGACCTGCACCGCCTCGCCCGACTTCCGGCCACGGAAGCTCGCGCGCAGGGCGCTGTGCCGGGCGAGCAGCGCCTGCCAGGTGGCCCGCAGCCGGTCCGCGTCGAGCGGCCCCACCAGCTCCAGCATCCGCTGCCCTTGGTAGACGTCCGGGCCCTGGTCGTCGAAGGCGGCGTGGAACAACAGGCCTTCCTGCAACGGGGACAGCGGCCAGACGTCCTCGACCTGGGATCGGTTCACGGTTCTGTCTCCTCACAGAGGCCAGTGCTCGTGCTCAGAAGTGGTGTGGGTGGTCGTCAGTGGTGTGGGTGGTCGTCGCGGCGTTTCAGGTCTTCGAGTTCTTCGAGGCCTTCGGGGTTCTCCGGGTCCTCTGAGTCATCGGTGAAGTCGGCCTCGAACTCGTCGACTTCGTCCTGTGCGAGGTCGAGCAGCGGGAAGTCCGACGGGGTGTGCCCGCCCGAGGCGGGCGCGGCGGTGTGGCGGGCCAGGCCGCCGAGCAGCTCCAGCCAGGTACGGCCGAGGCGCTCGGCGTCGGCCTCGTCCAGGAGGGCGGCGGGACACCCCAGGCTGATCCGCAGCTCGGGCCCGTCCGGGGTGTCCCGGACCATCGCGCCCACCTCCAGCAGGTGCGCCAGGGGCGTGTCCGGGTCGGCGGAACCTTCCAGAGCGGCCTCTCCGACGGCTTGCCAGGCGGCGGCTGTGGTGCCGGTGGCCACGCCCTTGGTGAAGCGGCCCATGTAGGTGAAGCCGATCTCCGGGGTCGGTGCCGCCGCCAGAACGGGGGCGGTGCCGGGGTTCAGGTGGCGCAGCAGATCGTGGCCCAGCCTGTCGCCGGGCACGGCCCGCACCTGCTCCTTGACCGTCTTGACCAGCTCACCGGCGGCGGGACCACCGGCGAGGGCCTGCGGCAGATCAACTCCGGTCACATCGAGCCGCACCGGATGCGACCCGGCGAACCAGCCGACGGTACGGGACAGATCCACGTCCCCGAGCGGCTCCCGCCCATGCCCCTCCAGGTCCACCAGGAACGTGGCGCCACCGTCCGGACGCCACAGCCCCAACGCCCCGCCGAGCGTGGCCAGGAGTACGTCATCGACCCCGCAGTGGAACGCGGCGGTCGTCCGGGTCAGCAACGTCTCCACCTGCTCCCCCGGCACGTCCCACGTGTGGTGGCGCAGGCCCCGCACCGTGTCCAGCCCGGGGTCGACCGCACGTCGGCCGAGGGGAGGTCGCGGTGCGCCGAGGAGTGCGAGCCAGTGCGGGAGTTCGGCGGTGCGGTGCTCGGTGACCGCTTCGGCGGCCAGGAGTTCGGCCCAGCGCCGGAAGGACGTTCCGGCCGGGTCCAGTACGGGCGCCCGGCCTGCGGCGACCGCCTCACAGGCGGCCCGGAGATCCGGGGTCAGCACACGCCAGGACACCCCATCGACTACCAAGTGATGCACACACAGCACCAGACGGCCGGGCACGTCCGGCCCCGCGTCCACCCACACCATCTGCACCATTACCCCGGCCACGGGGTCGAGCCGACCGGCGGCCTCCCGCGCGACCCGCGCCGCCACCTCGTCCACCTGGTGGCTGTCGGCCTCGACACGGGACACGAGGCCGATCGCATCGACGGAGCCCGGCTCTCCCACGATCAACTTCGGCTCACCCGGCACAGTGCGGGCCCGCAACATTGCATGCGTATCCAGCACGGCGGACAATCCCGCCGCCAGAACATCGAGCCCAAGACCGGCCGGAGCGACCAACGTCACCCACTGCGCGAACCCGGGCCGCACCGCCCGCTCCCCCAACGCCCGCATCGCAGGCGTCCAGGGCACCTCACCCACACCACCCACCGCGTCCGCCGCACGTTCGGCCCCGGCAGCCTCCGTGACCTCCGCCAACCGCTCGGGGGTCTTCTCCTCGAAGACCTGGCGCGGAGTGAGCACAAGCCCCTCCCTGCGGGCCCGCGAGGCAAGCTGCATGGAACTGATCGAGTCGCCGCCCAGCTCGAAGAAACTGGCGTCGACGCCCACCCGTTCCAGCCCCAGCACCTCGGCGAACAGGGCACACAGCACCGCCTCCGCCTCCGTACGCGGCGCACGGTCACCCGCCCGCTCGGCAAGATCGGGCGCGGGCAGCTCCACCCGGTCCACCTTGCCGTTCACCGTCAACGGCAGCGCGTCGAGAACCACCACAGCCGCCGGAACCATGTACTCCGGGAGGCGAGTCGAGGCATACGCCCGTAACTCCTGCGGATCGACGTCCGCGACCACGTACCCGATCAGGCGTTTGTCGCCGGGCCGGTCCTCGCGTACGACCACGGTCGCCTGCCGTACGTCGGGGTGCGCGGCCAACACCGCCTCCACCTCACCCGGCTCCACCCGGAAACCCCGGATCTTCACCTGATCGTCCGCGCGGCCCGCGAACATCAACTTTCCGTCGTCCGTCCAGCGGGCGAGGTCACCGGTCCGGTACATCCGCACGCCCGGACGGAAGGGGCAGGCCACGAAGCGCTCAGCGGTCAGCTCCGGCCGCCCGACATAGCCACGCGCCACACCCGGGCCCGACACATACAACTCCCCCGTCACACCCCGCGGGACCGGGCGCAGGAAACCGTCCAGGACATAGGTGCGTACGTTGCCCAGCGGGCGCCCGATCGGCGGTGGCGGGTCGTCGGGGCCTACCGCAGCGGCCACCGGACCGGCCGTCGCCATGACCGTGGCCTCGGTCGGACCATAGGTGTTCCACAGCCGCGCCTGTCCGGTCCACCGGCTGGCCAGATCGGCGGTCAGCAACTCCGCGCCCAGTACCCAGTTGCGGACCCCGGGGACGGCAGCCGGGTCGAGTACGCCAAGGAGCGAGGGCACGACACTCGCCGTGGTGACCCCGGTCCGCTCGATCATCGCCGCCAGCGCGGCAGGCTCCGCCCGCTCCTCCGCCGACGCGATCGCGAGCGTCCCACCACCCGCCAGCGTCACCGCCACATCCAACACCGCCGCGTCAAAACTGAACGACGCGAACTGCAACACGGTCGTACCCTCCGACACGCCAAGCGCCGGGCACATCGCTTCCGCAAGGTTGGTGACACCACCGTGCGCGACCGCCACACCCTTCGGGCGACCCGTCGAACCGGAGGTGTAGATGACGTAGGCGAGCTGATCAGGGCCGATGTACGTGCGTAGCGGCTCGTCGGACTGCTCGGCCAACTCCGGATCATCCAGGCGCACCACCCGCACCCCACCCACCGGCAACCTGTCAGTTGCTCCGAGTACGACCTCCACTCCACTATCGACCACCATGAACGCAAGCCGCTCCGCCGGATACTCCGGGTCCAGCGGTACGAACGCCGCCCCCGCCTTCCACACCGCCAACTCCGCCACCACCATGTCCACCCCACGCGGCAGACACAGACCCACCCGCGACTCAACCCCCACACCCAAAGCCATCAGATATCGCGCCAACGCACTCGCCCGCGCGTCCAACTGCACATAGGACAGCTCTTGTTCAGGGGCGCACCGCACTGCTACCGCATCCGGCGACCGAGCGACCCACCCCTCGAACGCCTCCACCACCGAACCAGCCACCACCGGACAAGCCGTGGCGTTCCAACCCCGCACCACCGCATCGCGCTCCGACGCGTCCAGTACGTCGATCCGGCCGACCGGTGCCGTCGGGTTCTCGGTGATCTGTTCGAGGACGCGTATGAGCCGTTGACCCGCTTCGGTGGCCGCCTGGTGGGTGATGAGGTCGGGGCGGGAGGTGACGCGGACCGTGAGGTCGTCGGTGAGGAGGACGCCGAGGGTCAGGGGGTAGTTCTCGAAGACCATGAGGGTGTCGAAGACGGCGCCGGGGCCCGCCACGCGCTGGATCTCCGCGAGGCCCAGGTGCTGGTGGGCGATCATCCCCGACTGGTGTGCCTGGAGGTCCGCGAGGAGGTCCGTCATGGGACGTGCGCCGTCCAGGCGTACGCGTACCGGCAGGGTGTTGATCAGCAGGCCCACCATGGACTCGACGCCCGGGAGCCCGGCGGGGCGGCCCGCGACCGTGGCGCCGAAGACCACGTCCGTGCGGCCCGCGAGGCGCGCGAGGACCAGCGCCCACGCGCCCTGGACCAGCGTGTTCACCGTGAGGCCGTGGGTGCGGGCCAGGTCGATGAGGGCGCGGGTCGTCTCGGCCGGGAGGCTCACCGTGCTCTCGTCGGGCAGGACCGGCGGTCGGCCGGTGTCCTGCGGGGCGACCAGGGTGGGTTCGTCGGTCCCCGCGAGTTCCCGGCGCCAGGCGGCGCGTGCCGCCTCCTTGTCCTGTCGGCCGAGCCAGGCCAGGTACTCCCCGTAGGACGCCGCGTGCCGCAGCACACCGGGGTCGCCGCCCGCCGCGTACACCTCCGCCAGTTCGTTCAGGAGGACCGGCATCGACCAGCCGTCCATCAGGAGGTGGTGGGAGGTCACGACGAGGCGGTGGTGGCGTTCGCCGAGGCGGATGAGCAGCAGCCTGAGCAGGGGCGGGACGGCGAGGTCGAGGCGTTCGGCGCGTTCCCGCGCGGCCAGTTCCCCGATCTGTTCCGGTACGGTGCCGGTCGTTCCGGGGCCGCCGGTGGGGCCGGACAGGTCGGCCTCGCGCCAGGGCAGGGCCACGTTCCGCGTGATGAGCTGGACCGCCTCGCCGCTCTTTCGGCGGTGGAAACTGGCGCGCAGGGCGGCGTGCCGGTCGAGCAGGGCCTCCCAGGAGGCGCGCAGGCGGGCGGTGTCGAGGGGGCCGTCGACCGACACCGTGAACTGGACGGCGTAGACGTCGGGGCCCCGGTCGTCGAAGTCGGAGTGGAACAGCAGCCCTTCCTGGAGCGGCGACAGCGGCCACACCTCGGTCAGCGCCGAGCCATGGGCGGCGGTTGAGGACTTCACCGGGACAGGCCTCCCTCTAGTTTCGCTGCGATCGCCTGGAACTGGTCGATCTCGTCCTGGTCGAGGTCGAGCAAGTGGAAGTCGGACGGGGTGTGGCCGCCCGCGTCCGGGGCGTCCGTGTGGGCGGCGAGGCCGCCGAGGAGCCGCACCCAGGCCTCGCCGACGCGCTCCACGTCGTCCGCCGCCAGAAGGCGGTCGGGCCAGCCGAGCGTGACGGTGAGTTCCGGGCCCCGTGGTGTGTCGCGGACGACGGCGATGCCTTCGAGCACGTGCAGCGCGGGCAGGCCGGGCCCCGCGGTGCCACCGACCGCCGCCGCGCCCGCCAACTGCCAGGCCGCGACCTGCCCGTCCCGTCCGTCAGCGGCGAACCGGCCGAGGTAGTTGAAGCCGATCTGCGCGTCGGGCGCGGCCTTGAGGGCAGCGCCGGTGCCGGGGTTGAGATGGCGCAGCAGCTCGTACCCGAGCCCGTCGCCAGGCACCGACCGCACCTGCTCCTTCACGGCCTTGATCAACGTACCGGCAGCCGTGCCGCCCGCCATAGCGGCGTCCAGGTCCGCGCCCGTCACGTCGAGCCGCACGGGGTGGGCGCCGGTGAACCAGCCGACGGTACGCGAGAGTTCGGCGTCCCCGAGCGGCTCGCGGCCGTGCCCCTCCACCGTGACCAGGAGCCCGGAGCCGATGCCGGGACGCCAGTGCGCGACGGCGCCGGCCAGGGTCGCGAGGAGCACGTCGTCGACGCCGCAGTGGTACGCGGCCGGGGTGCGGCCCACCAGGGTCTCCGCCTGCCGTGGCGGTATCACCCAGGAGCGGCGGCGCAGGGTCTCCGCCGTGTCGAGGGCGGGGTCGAGCGGTCGCCTGCCCAGGGGGCGGCGGGCGTCGCCATCGCCATCGCCATGGCCATCGCCACCGTCGCCGCCACCGCTGCCGCTGCCGCTGCCGCTGCCGCTGCCGCCGGACAACAGCGAGAGCCAGTGCGGGAGTTCGGCGACGCGGTGGTCCTGGTGCGCCTCCGCGGTGAGCAGGTGCGACCAGCGGCGGAACGAGGTGCCCGCCCGAGGCAGCTCGGGCAGGTGACCGACGGCGGCTGCCTCGCAGGCGGACCGCAGGTCCGGGAGCAGGACCCGCCAGGAAACACCGTCCACCACGAGGTGGTGTGCCACCAGGACGACGCGGCCGGTCCTGCCGGGCCCCGCGTCCACCCACACGGCCCGCACCATCACCCCGCGTTCGGGGTCGAGGAGTCCGGCGGCGGCCCGGGCGGCGTGCCCCGCGGCCTCGTCCAGTGTGTCTGTGTCCGGCACGCCCGGGGCGGCGCCGGTCAGGCCGACCCGGGTGACGAGGTCGGCCGCCGTCGGCGCCTCGTCCGGCCCGGGGACGCTCAGCACCGGCTCGCCGGGGACGGTACGGGCGCGCAGCATGGCGTGGGTGTCGAGGAGGGCGGCCAGGCCTGCCGCCAGGACGTCCGTGCCGAGCCCGGCGGGGGCGCCCACGGTCATCCACTGGGCGAACCCGGCATCGGTCACCCCCGCGCCGAACGCCCGCATGACGGGTGTCCAGGGCACCTCACCGACCCCGGTGTCCTCGTCGGCGGCCGTGTCCTCCTCGGTCTCGGCGACCAGCGCGAGGCGCTCGGGGGTCTTCTCCTCGAAGACCTGCCGGGGTGTCACCACCAGGCCGCCGCTCCTGGCCCGCGAGACGAGCTGCATGGAGCTGATGGAGTCGCCGCCCAGCTCGAAGAAGCTGTCGTCGGCGCCGACCCGTTCGAGGCCGAGCATGTCGGCGAAGAGCGCGCACAGGAGCCGCTCGGCCGCCGTGCGCGGCTCCCGTCCCGCGGCCCGTTCCGTGAAGTCGGGGGCGGGCAGGGCGGCCCGGTCCACCTTGCCGTTCGCGGTGCGCGGCAGCGCGTCGAGGACGACCACCGCGGCCGGGACCATGTATTCGGGCAGTACGGCGGCGGCGTGGTCGCGTACCGTCTGTCCGTCCGGCACGGAGTCCGCGTCGGCGGCCACGTAGCCGATGAGCTGCCGCTCGCCCGCGCGGTGCTCGCGCACCAGCACGGCGGCCTGGCGGACGCCGGGGAACTCCGCGAGGGCCGCCTCGATCTCACCGGGTTCCATGCGGTGACCGTGCAGCTTGATCTGCTCGTCCGCGCGCCCCGCGAAGACGAGTTCGCCCTCGCCGGTCCACCGCACCACGTCTCCGGTCCGGTACATCCGCTCGCCCCCGCCCCCGAACGGGCTGGCCACGAAGCGCTCGGCGGACAGCGCCGCGCGCCGCAGATAGCCGCGCGCGAGGCCGGTCCCCGCCACGTACAGCTCACCCGCCACGCCGACCGGGACCGGCCGCAGGGCGCCGTCGAGGACGTACACCCGGGTGTTGGCGACCGGGCGGCCGATCGGCGGGGTGCCGTCGCTGTCGCCGATCAGCCCCGCCGTGGAGATGATCGTGGCCTCGGTGACGCCGTACTGGTTGTACATGGTGCGCCCGGCCGACCACCGCCGCCGCACCTCGGCGGGCATGGCCTCGCCCCCGGTGATCAGCAGCCTCAGCTCCGGCAGTTCCTCGGCGAGCATCTGCGACAGGAAGGCCGGGGGTATCGCGGCGTGGGTGACGCGGCGGGAGCGGAGCAGCCGGGCCAGTTCGTCGCCGGGTACGTCGGGCCGCGACGGCGCGAGGACGAGGCGTCCGCCCGCGCAGAGCGTCGGCCAGATGTCCGCCATGGAGACGTCGAAGCTGGGTGAGACGAGCTGGAGGACGTGGCTCCGCGTGTCGATCCCGTACCGCCGGACGTTCTCCGCGACGAGGTTGGCGAGCCCGCGGTGCGACACCGCCACCCCCTTGGGCGCTCCGGTCGACCCCGAGGTGTAGATCACGTACGCGGCATGGTCCGCACGCAGCGGGGAGCGCCGGTCGGCGTCGCGCACCGGGCCTGCCGCACACCGCGCCACCGCGGCCGCGACGGCCGGGTCGTCCACGGCCACCGCCCGCCCGGCGAACTCCGCGGGCACGACGTCCCGCGTCGCCGTGGTGCAGAGGACCACCTCGGGGTCGGCGTCGGCCAGTACGTAGGCGATGCGCTCGGCCGGGTAGCCCGCGTCCACCGGCACATACACACCACCGGCCGCCGACACCGCGAGCAGCCCCACGAGCAGGGTGACGGAACGCTCGCCCACGACGGCGACGCGCCGCTCCGGACCCACCCCCGCCCCGGTCAGATACCGCGCGAGCCGCCGCGACTCGGCCGCCAGCTCCCGGTAGGTCAGCGGCTGGGCCGGTCCTCGCGCGCCGTACACCAGCGCCACCGCGTCCGGCGTCCGCTCCGCCTGCCGGTCGAACAGCTCGGGTACGAGGGTGACCGGCTCCGCGTCGGAGGTCACCGTGTCGTTCCAGTGACCGAGGAGCCGGGTGCGCTCGGCCTCCGTCAGGATGTCCACCTCACTGAGGCGGAGCCCCGGTTCGGCGGCGACCTGTGCCAGGACGCGGGTCAGCCGCTCGGCCAGGGCGTGGGCGGTGCCCTCGTCGAAGAGGTCGGTCGCGTAGAGGATCTCGCCGTCGAGACCGGCCGGGGCACCGCGCCCGTCACGCCGTTCCACGACGGAGAAGGCCAGGTCGAACCGGGCCGCGAGCTCGGTCGGCAGGGGCGCGGGCGCCACCGTGACGCCGGGCAGCTCCCAGGCGACTTCGGGCACGTTCTGCAAGGCCAGCATCACCTGGAACAGCGGATTGCGGGAGAGCGAGCGGGTGGGATTCAGCTCGTCCACGAGGCGTTCGAAGGGCACGTCCTGGTGGGCGTAGGCGGCGAGGTCGGTGGCCCGCACCCGCTCAAGGAGTTCGGCGAAGGTCGGGTCACCGCTCAAATCCGTGCGCAGCACCAGCGTATTGACGAAGAACCCGGCGAGGTCCTCCAACGCGGCGTCACCGCGTCCGGCCACCGGTGTCCCGACCACGACGTCCTCACCCGCGCCCAGCCGCGACAGCACCAGGCTCACCGCCGCGTGCACAACCATGAACATCGTCGCCCGGCCCCGCCCGGCCAGCTCCACCAGCCCGGCATGCGTCGCCGCGTCCGTTCCCACCGGCACCATGCGGCCGCGGAACGACGGTACGGCCGGACGAGCCCGGTCCACGGGCAGGGCCAGCTCCTGCGGGGCACCGGTCAGGGTGCGCCGCCAGTGGTCGAGCTGCGCGCTGAGCAGGCTCGCCGGGTCGTCCAGCTCCCCCAGCGTCTCCCGCTGCCACAGCGCGTAGTCCGCGTACTGCACCGCCAACGGGGCCCACCCCGGCGCACGCCCCGCACACCGCGCCGCGTACGCCACCTCCAGATCCCGCGCGAGCACCCCCATCGACCAACCGTCCACCGCCACGTGATGGGCGACGACCGACAACACGTACTCGCCCGGACGCGCACGCGACACGAGGAGCCAGGCCCGCCACGGCAGCTCCACCCGCAGATCGAACCCGCCCGCCAGATGCTCGGCGAGCCGGGCCGCGACGTCGGCCTCATCCACCCGCACGACGGTCAGCGGCGGGTGCCCCGCGCCGCCTTCCTCGATCTTCTGGTGCGGAACCCCGCCCGTGTCCGGGAAGACGGTGCGCAGGCTCTCGTGCCGGTCCGCGACATCACCGAGCGCCGCCTCAAGCGCCGCCACGTCCAGGTCACCGGAGATCCGAAGGACCAGCGGCATGTTGTAGGCCGCGGCCGACCCCGGGACCGTCTCCTCCAGCCGGTTCAGGAACCACATCCGCTGCTGCGCGTACGACAGCGGCAGCACCTCCGGCCGCCGCGCGAAGGCCCGCAGAGCCACCTGTCCCCCACTATCGGCACTCTTCCCGACGGCACGCGCCAGCTCCTCCACCGTCGGAGCGCCGAACAGCTCCCCGATCCCCACCTCCGCGTCGAGCACGGCCCGCACCCGCGCGACTAGCCGCATCCCCAGCAGTGAATCCCCGCCGAGGTCGAAGAAGCCGTCCTCGATGCCGACCCACTCCAGGCCGAGCACCTCGGCGAACAGGCCGCACAGGATCTCCTCGGTCTGCGTGCGCGGCTCCCGCCCTGACACCCGGGCCGCGAAGTCCGGTGCGGGCAGCGCGGCGCGGTCCACCTTCCCGTTGGCCGTAAGCGGCAGCGCGTCGAGGGTCACCACGGCCGCCGGGACCATGAACTCCGGCAGCTGCCCCGCCATGTGCCGCCGCACGGCCCGCAATTCGGGGGTGCGGCCTTCCTCGGGCACGACGTAGCCGATGAGCCGTTTGTCGCCGGGCCGGTCCTCGCGTACGACGACGGCGGCCTGCCGTACGTCGGGATGCGCGGCCAACACCGCCTCCACCTCACCCGGCTCCACCCGGAAACCCCGGATCTTCACCTGGTCATCCGCGCGCCCCGCGAACAGCAACTCCCCGTCATCCGTCCAACGGGCGAGGTCACCGGTCCGGTACATCCGCGCGCCCGGACGGAAGGGGCAGGCCACGAAGCGTTCAGCGGTCAGCTCGGGCCGCCCGACATAGCCGCGCGCCACACCCGGGCCCGACACGTAGAGCTCGCCCGTTACGCCTGGCGGGACGGGGCGCAGGAAACCGTCCAGAACGTAGGTGCGTACGTTGCCCAGGGGCCGTCCGATCGGCGGTGGCGGGTCGTCGGGGCCTACCGCAGCGGCCACCAAACCGGCCGTCGCCATGACCGTGGCCTCGGTCGGACCATAGGTGTTCCACAGCCGCGCCTGCCCCACCCACCGGCTGGCCAGATCGGCGGTCAGCAACTCCGCACCCAGCACCCAGTTGCGGACCCCGGGGACGGCAGCCGGGTCGAGCACGCCGAGGAGCGAGGGCACGACACTCGCCGTGGTGACCCCGGTCCGCTCGATCATCGCCGCCAGCGCGGCAGGCTCCGCCCGCTCCTCCGCCGACGCGACCGCGAGCGTCCCACCACCCGCCAGCGTCACCGCCACATCCAACACCGCCGCGTCAAAACTGAACGACGCGAACTGCAACACGGTCGTACCCTCCGACACGCCCAACGCCGGGCACATCGCTTCCGCAAGGTTGGTGACACCACCGTGCGCGACCGCCACACCCTTCGGGCGACCCGTCGAACCCGAGGTGTAAATGACGTAGGCGAGCTGATCAGGGC
>NZ_JASKYR010001049.1:0-1817 GCF_041028215.1 Streptomyces flavofungini | reverse complement strand
CCCCAGCATCCCCGCGCTGAAGTCCACCCCGGTGACCCGCTCCCGGCACAGCGGCAGCAGCGCCTCGACCCCCGCACCCGTCCCGCAGCACACATCGAGGCCCGCGTCGAAGGGGCCGAGCGGGCGCAGTGCTTCGGCCGTCGCCGCGAGAAACCGGTCAGGCGTACGGAACGGCGTCCGGTCGAACTTCGGGGCGAGGAGGTCGTAGCCCCGCTCGGTGGAGGAGAGCGCCTGAACGGCCAGTTCGCGCAGCGTGGGGCCCCGGGAAGTGAACACAAGCACCAGGGTAGCCAGGGCGGCCGCCCGCGGGCGGTGCCATGGCCGGTTACCGCCACGAGGGCTATCGGGGAGCGGCGCGGGTCGGGTAGAGGTGCACCTCGGCTCAGCCAGTCCCGTACTCCCGGAGGCGTTCCATGACCACAGACCGGCACCGGACACACCAGCACAGGACACACCAGCACAGGGCAGACCGGCACAGGACACACCAGCACCGGGAGGACCGGCCCAGCTCCGGCAAGACCCGGTTCGACGACATCTACGACCTGCCGGACCCGCGCGGCTACTTCCGCACCCTTGCCCCCTACGAGTACGAGATCCCGCACCACGCCCAGTCCGTCTTCCGCCGCACCCGCGACCTGCGCCGACAGGCCTCCGGCGACGACCGCCCGTCCGCCGTCCTCG
The DNA here is from genome assembly GCF_041028215.1 of Streptomyces flavofungini. Taxonomy (GTDB): domain Bacteria; phylum Actinomycetota; class Actinomycetes; order Streptomycetales; family Streptomycetaceae; genus Streptomyces; species Streptomyces flavofungini_B. The sequence continues at coordinate 1,136 of NZ_JASKYR010001049.1, read as the reverse complement.
ACCTCTGCTGCTCGTACGGAATCAACGCGGCGCTGCTCAACCACGATGTGACGCTCGCCGAGCTGTACACGCGCTACACCTCCCCGAAGGTGGCCGCGCTCACCCCGCAGGAGCTCATCGAGTACGACAAGGAGTTCTACGCCCGGCGCCGTCGCCCCGACGCCACGGAGATCATCGGGCTCGACACCGCGCCGAACGCCACGCGGTACGCGCTGGACGTCGGGCTGCTCGACGAGGCGTACGCGGAGAACCTGGAACGGCATCCGCCCAGTCCCGCGCTCTGCCGCGCGGTCGGCCGCACCGGCCTCATCACCGTCACCGGAGGCATCGGCTACATCTCGCACCACACCTTCGACGCGCTGCTCGGCTGCGCCCGCGAACCGCTGTGGGTGAGCGCGTTCGTGCTGCGGACCGTGCCGTACGGGCGCATCGCGGCGACCCTGGCCGCGCACGGCCTCGTCACCGTCACCGACACCTCGCGGACATATCCGCAGCGGCTCTTCACCAGCCCCGAGGAGCGCCGTGACGCCGTGCGGGAGGTCATCCGGGCCGGTGCCGACCCCACCGGACTTGAGTCGGCGGGCCGGTACCACACCCGGCTGCACGAGTCCCGGCCACGGACCGACTGAGGCGGCGCGAGCGTACGGACTCCTAAGTGGGCAGGGCTTCAGAGCCGGAAGGGCTCAGAGCTTCAGCACGAAGCTCGTGCCGGGGCGGCCGTCCAGGCGGACGTCACCAGTGGGTACGAAGCCGGTGCGGGTGAGCACGGCCCGTGAGGCGGGATTGTCCAGCGTCGTGGCGGCGCGCAGCTCGGTGAGACCGTACGCCGTGACGGCGAGGTCGCAGGCCTGCCGTACGGCCCTCGTGGCCAGACCCTGGCCCGCGGCCTTCTCCGCGATCCGGTAACCGAGCTCCGCGCCGCCGTCCGCCACGTCGACGAGATTGACCCGCCCGAGCACCTCGCCCGAGTCGCCCACGAGGACGTGGAAGTAGCAGTCGCCCTGCGCCTGTTCGGCGAGGAGGGCGCTGTGCCGTGCCGCGAAGTCCCTGAAGTAGGCGTCGCCGCGGTCGGGGACCGACGCGGCGAAGTAGTCGCGGTTCGCCTCCTCGAAGGCGAGGAGGGCGGGGGCGTGGTC
>NZ_JASKYR010001048.1:0-2167 GCF_041028215.1 Streptomyces flavofungini | reverse complement strand
GTGCGCTCCTGCCCGTCGGGACCGCCGCCCTTGCCGGAGTCCCCGGCCCGCAGCAGCGCGACCCCGCCCCCGATCGCCGCGACGGCGACGACCGCGGCGAGCGCGGAGCGCAGACGGCGGCGCGGACGGCGCGGGGCCTCTCCCTCCGCCGCCCCGGCGGTGGCGGTCGCGGTGGCGGTGGGTACGGGCGTGGTGTCGTCCGTGACCAGGTGGTGCTGGGTGTCGGTCTCCCGGGTGCGGCGCGGAGCGGCGGCGCCCTCCACCGCGCCCCCGAGGTCGGCGGGCAGGTCCCGCAGACGTACGAGGAGCTCGTCGGCGGAGGGCCGCTCGTCGGGGTCCTTGGCGAGGCAGGGCTCGACCACCGGCAGCAGCGCGTCCGGCACGGCACCGAGCGACGGGGCCTCGTGCACCACCTGGTACGCCGTCATATAGGGGCTGTCCGCGTCGAAGGGGCCCTGCCCGGTCGCCGCGTAGACGAGCAGGGTGCCGAGCGAGAAGACGTCGGAGCGCGGCCCGACGCCGCGCGGCGCCTGCAACTGCTCCGGCGACATGAAGGGCGGTGTGCCGATCACCCGGCCCGTCATCGTCAGCGTCTGCTGGTCCGCCGCGCGGGAGATGCCGAAGTCGATGACGCGGGGGCCCTCGGGGGAGAGGACCACGTTGGACGGCTTGAGGTCCCGGTGCACGACACCGGCCCGGTGGATGTCCCGCAGCGCCTCGGTCAGCCCGATGGCCAGCCTGCGCAGCTCGGGACCGCCGATCGGGCCCTGCTGGGCGATGCGCTGGGCGAGCGTGGGGCCCTCGATGAACGTGGTGGCCATCCACGGGTGCGCGGCCTCCGGATCGGCGTCGATCACGGCCGCGGTGAAGGCGCCGCTGACCCGCCTGGCCGCGGCCACCTCCTGCCGGAAGCGGATACGGAACTCGTCGTCGTCCGCGAACTGCTGGTGGATCAGCTTGATCGCCACCGGCCGCCCGGATGCCGAACGGCCCAGGAAGACGGTCCCCATGCCGCCCGAACCGAGCCGCGCCTCCAGCGGATAACCGCCGATCTCCTCCGGGTCTCCTCCACGGAGCGACATGTCCATTACCTCCCCCGTGCTCTCCCGCCACACCTGCGCCTTACCCAGCCCAAACTAACCGCCGGACGGTACGGGAGGACAAGGAGGGGGACGAATAGGGCGCGTACGGCGAGAGTGCGTGAAGCGGGGGTGATGGTGAGGTGACGGGAGCGTGGAGGCGGGGGAGGCGCTTGTGCCGGTACGGGTGTTCTGCCCCGGCACGGCCTCGCCTCCGGCGACCCGGCCGCCCCGGGCGATAATCAAACGGTGAGCGAAGAATCCGGCACATCTGGCACCCCTGGCACCTCTGGCACTCCTGGCACTCCTGCCGTTCCTGGTGCTCCTGACGCTCCTGGCGCGGGCGGCTCCGGCACCGCGCCCGGCCCGCAGCCCGAGCCGATCCGCTTCTTCGGGACGACCTGGGTCGCCCACGACGGCGGCTACGGCGCCCGCCGGGCCGGTCTCGCCGCCGGGTCCCTGCTCGCCGCGGCGGCGGGCTGCTTCGTGCTGCGCTTCGCGTACGAGGGGCTGACCATCGCGGACGTGGGCTCGTTCGTGAGCCTGCTCGTCGTCGTGATGTTCGCGATCTGCAGCGCGATCGCCTTCCGCCGCACGTGGGAGGGGTTCACCAAGCGCCACGACCCGGCGTCCCAGGCCTCCATGCGCGGCCTGCTGACGATCGGCTTCGTCGGCACGCTGCTCGCCTACTTCTTCCGCTCCCTGACGGAGGCCCCGGGCGAGAGCCTGCACCGCAAGGAGTACGAGGAGGCGCGCGAGCAGTACGCGAAGCGCACCCAGCGCAGGACGGGCAACCCATCCCGCAAGAAGCGCAAGCGCTAGCACTAGCCGGACTCGACCCTGCCCGGGTCTTGGCCCCTGTCCGGGACATGTCCTGTCCGGGACTCGCCCTGTCCGGGGGCCGCCCTTGCCCGGACTCGCTCTTGTCTAAGGCCCGCGCTTGCCCGGGACTCGCCTCTGTCCGGGGCCCGCCTCTGTCCGGACTCACCCTGCCCGAAGGCCGCCCTTGCCCGGACTCACCCTGTCCGGGGCTTTCCTCTGTCCGGGACATGCCCTTTCCGGGACCCGCCCCTGCCCGGGGCCCGCCC
>NZ_JASKYR010001047.1:0-2291 GCF_041028215.1 Streptomyces flavofungini | reverse complement strand
GCGGAGGACGCGGCACCCGGGCTGTGGAGCACGGCAGCGGGCGTGTCCGCGCAGACGACGGCCGTGGTCAGCCGTCTGTTCGTCGCGCCGGACGCGCGCGGCCACGGGATCGGCGCGCTGCTGATGGGCCGGGTGACACGGGAGGCGCGGGCGCGCGGGCTGCACCCGGTCCTCGACGTGGTCTCGTCCGACGCCTCGGCCGCCGCGCTCTACGAACGTCTGGGCTGGCGGTTCCTCGACGCCGTCGAGCGGGAGTGGCTGCCGGGGCAGCGGGTCACCCTGCGCTGCTACGCGGCCCCTCCGGCGGACTGACGCGGGAGGACGCGGCCCCTCCGGCGGATTCCACGCCCGCGAGGTCCCCGGCCGGTGCCGCCGCGCCGCCCAGTGCCGCCTCGGCCGCCGCCCGCAGCGCGTCCAGGAGCCCCCGCAGCGCGGGCCGTACCGGCGCACCCGCGCGGACCGCCGCCTGGACCGACCTGGTGGGCTCGGGGCCGCCGACCTCCCGTACGACGACGTCGGGGCGGTGTCCGGCCGCGAGGCCGAGGTCCGGGACCAGGGTGACACCGAGACCGGCGGCGACCAGGCCCTGCGCCGTGGCGTAGTCGCCGCTCTCCACCGCGAAGTCCGGGGTGAAACCGGCCGCCGCGCAGGCGTCGAGCACCGGGTCGAGGCACGGGCCCGGCGTCTCGCCCGCGATCCAGGGCTCGTCGGCCAGCTCGGCGAGGCCGATCACCACCCGCCCGGCCAGGCGGTGGCCGAGCGGCAGCACCGCGCGGTAGCGGTCCCGCAGGAGCGGGACGAAGCGGACGCCGTCCACCGGCGGCTCGTCCTCGCCCCTGACCACCAGCGCCAGATCGGCCCGCCGCGCCTTCACCTCGGGCACCGGGTCGTCGGGGTCCACCAGTTTCAGCTCCACCCGTACGCGGGGCTGGTCGCGCCGGAGCGCGGCGAGCGCCGGGGCGATCAGGGGTGCGCCCGCCGTGGCGAAGTACCGCACGCGGACGCTTCCCGTACGCCCCGCCCGCAGCTCGGCGATGGCGGTCTCCGCCTCTGCGGCATGACGGCCGATGACCGCCGCGTACTCGGTGAGGGTCCGGCCCGCCTCCGTGGGGCGCACCCCGCGTCCGGTCCGCTCCAGGAGGGCGATGCCCGCCTCCTTCTCCAGGGCCGCCATCTGCTGGCTGACGGCCGAGGGGGTGCAGCCGAGGTTGCGGGCCGCCGCGGTGACCGAGCCGCCGGCCACCACCGCCCGCAGGATCTGCATGCGCCGCATGTCGAGCATGCGGCCAGTATGCGGCCGATGAGCGCCTGAATGCAGCAGAGCTTAATTCTGAGTGCACTTCTTTTCGCTTGTCTTACAGGTTCGGGCGGAGGACCGTTTCCAGGGTCCCCGCACCGACCGCTCCCGACGGAGGCGAGCCATGTCCAACGGCCCCCGCGCCACCCTCGTCCGTATGGCCGTCCTCGCCCTGCTCTGGGGCTCCGGCTTCCTCTGGATCAAGCTGGCCCTGGCGGGCGGCATCGCGCCGCTGCACCTCACGATCGTCCGGTGCGCGCTCGGCGCCGCCGTACTGCTCGTCCTCGCCCGCCGGGCCGGACAGCGGATGCCGCGCGACCGCCGGGTCTGGGGCCATCTCGCGGTGGCCGCCCTGTTCTGCAACGCCCTGCCGTTCTTCCTGTTCGGCATCGGCGAGCAGACGGTCGACTCGGGAGTGGCGGGCGTACTGAACGCCACGACGCCCCTGTGGTCCATGGCCATCGGCCTGACGCTGCGCACCGAACGCCGCCTCGGTCCGCGCCGCCTCACCGGGCTGCTGCTCGGCTTCGCGGGCACCCTGCTGATCTTCGCGCCCTGGCAGCGGACGGGACTCATGAGCTGGGGCGCGCTCGCGCTGCTCGCCGCCGCGGTCAGCTACGCCGTCGCCTTCGCTTACATGGCCCGCCACCTCGTCGCCCGCGACTCCGCGCCGCTCGCGCTCTCCGCCGCCCAGCTCCTCACCGCGACGGGACTCACGACGCTCGCCCTGCCCGCGGCCCCCGGGGGCACGTCCGCACCGGCCCTGACGGGGATCGCAGCGGTCGTCGTCCTCGGCACGCTCGGCACGGGGATCACCTTCCACCTCAACTCCCGGCTGATCGCCGACGAGGGGCCGACCGCCGCCGCCACCGTCGGCTATCTGCTGCCGGTCGTCTCCGTGGCGCTCGGCGCGCTCGTCCTCGGGGAGGAGATCGGGGCGCGGGTCGTCATGGGCATGGCCGTGGTGCTCGCCGGGGTGGGGCTCACCCGGGGC
>NZ_JASKYR010001046.1:0-2385 GCF_041028215.1 Streptomyces flavofungini | reverse complement strand
CGCGTGCACGGCGACCGCGGCGCAGGAGAAAGCGAGCGGCAGCCGTGCGCGGGCGGGCGCCGCAAAGGCGGGCGCCGCAAAGGCGGGCGCCGCAAAGGCGGGCGCCGCAAAGGCAGGTGCCGCGAAGGCCGCCGCGCAGGTCGCCGTCAGGCTCAGGGCGGGCGGGAGCAGTGCCGGGCCCGCGTAGTCGCCCGCCGCCATCGCCACCGGCCAGAGCGCGGCGAGGACGAGCAGCGCCGCCCTGGCCGCGCGCGGCGCCCGGCGCAGCCAGAGCAGCGCCACCGCCTGGGCCGCCGCGAGGAGCGCGAACAGCACCCCGGCCGAGACGTCCGCACCGCCAGGCGTCGGCTCCGTCCGGATGACCAGGGCGGGCAGGAGCGGCTGGAGCACCAGGCCCGCCGCGGCGACGAGCTGCGCCGCCCGGTAGCTCCGGGGCTCGGACCGCTCGGTCCCGGCCGACGTCCTGCCGGGCAGGACCGCTCGCACCTCCCAGCCGCCCGACTCCGTGGGACCGCTGGACAGCATGCCGCCCGCCTCCCGCGCCCGGGAGCGCAGGAAGGCCGTGCCGCGCCCGCCGCCGAGGCCCGCGCCGTGCGCCAGCGCCCCTGCGGGCGGTGCCGCGCTGGTCACCACCACTTCGGTACGGGTCTCTCCGTACCGGCACACCACCCTCGTACGGGCGCCGGGCGCGTGCCGCGCCACGTTGGTCAGCGCCTCGCGCACGATGCCGTACGCCGCGTCCGCCGTGCCGCCCTCCGGCAGCGCGTCGATCTCGCACTCCACCTCCTGGCCGAGGCGGCGGAACCCCGCGGCCAGCTCGCGGAGGCGTGCGGCCGGGGGCGGCCCGTCCTCCCGGGAGGGCGCGGGGCCGCGTACCGCGCCGAGCGCGCGGGTGACCTCGCGGCCGGTCTCCGCCGCGAAGGCCAGCGCCTCGCCCGCAAGCTCCGGGCGGCGGTCGCGCAGCCCGAGCGCCGCGCCCGCGGTGACCACCACGGCCGTCAGATGGTGGGCGCTGACGTCGTGCAGCTCCCGCTCCATGCGGCGGCGCTCGGCCGCGGGCAGCCGGTGGCGTTCGGTCTCGGCCCGCCGCAGCCGCCGCTCGGCCGCCCGCCGCGCGGCCCGGGTGCGCCGCAGCAGGATTCCGGCGCCGCACGAGGCGGCGTACAGCAGCGCGGCGAGGACGAGGCCCAGGCCGTCGCGGTCGCCGAGTCCGTGCAGGCCGATGCCGTGCAGGAGCTGCCAGAGGGCGAGTGACGCCCCGCAGAGCACGGTGGTGAAGGTGTCCCGCGCGAGCGCCACGGAGAAGAGGGCCAGCGCGACGCCCGCGGTGCCGAGCACCGCCGTCGCCCCGGTGGACAGCGGGCCCGCGCCGAGCGCGCAGGCGGCGGCGGTCACGGCGAGGGCGGTCACCGGGCGGGCCCCGCGCAGCGCGAGCGCGGCCGCCACCACACCCGCGACCAGGGCCCATACGAGGAGGGACTCCCCGGACGGCACGGTTCCGCGCACGAGCCGCGCCCCCGGCCACACGGCGGCCTGGGCGCAGAGCAGCAGGACCGGGAGCAGCCGGTCGTCGGTTCGCCTCATGTCCTGACCAGGCTAGGGGCGGTGGCGCACCGCCCGTCTCCGGCCGAAGGGGGATCCGGGTCTCTTACCTGAGGTGCAGACGGGTGGGGGGCGGAGTGCGGAAGGAGGAGTTCTCCCTCTCCGGTTGCAGGCGGGGCTCATCCGGTGGCCCGAGGCCCCCGGGGCGGGCGCGGACCTACCTTCGAAGTGTCCGATTCCGGCCGCACTCCTGGGGGTCTCCCATGTCCGAGCGTTTCCGCGTCCCTTCGTCCGAGCGTGTCCCTTCGTCCAAGCGTGTCCCTTCCTCCGAGCGTGTCCCTTCGTCCAGGCGCGTCGTCGTGTCCTCGCTCGTCGGTGCCGTGGTGGTCGGTGCCGTGGCCGTCGGCGGGCTCGCCTCGGCCGCCCCGAAGGACGGCACCGGGCCGTCCCTGAGCCACGCCTCCGCCCGCTACACCGCTCCGTCCGCTCCGTCCGGGCACGGCACCGGCTCGCTCACGTTCACCGCGGACGTCCACGACGGCTCGGGCGTCCGGGGCCTGACGGTCCTGCCGTGGCCCGCGAGCTCGAAGCTGGACCCGACGGAGGCCGAGCTGCGGCACGTGGAGAGCGCGCGGTGCCGGAGCACCGCCGCCGGGACGTCCCGCTGCACGTACACGCTGAAGGTCACCGGCGAGGACGCGGACCGGCTCGCGCGGGGCCGGTGGTACGTCGCGGTCCGCGCGGTGGCCGAGGACGGCGGGGCCGCCTTCGAGCCGCGCGCGGCCTCCTTCGACGTCGGCCGCTGAGCCCCGCGGACCCCTGGAAAGCCCCGCGGTGCACACC